>DATMPT010000025.1:0-5263 GCA_035567355.1 Solirubrobacteraceae bacterium | reverse complement strand
GTGTCCCCGAGGATGTTGAGCACCGCGGGCAGCAATAGGCAGCGCACGAGCACCGCGTCCAGGAACACGGCCGAGGCAAGGCTCAGCCCGAACTCCTTGATGACCCTGCTTTCGCCGAGCATGAACGACAGGAATACGCAGATCATGATCGCCGCCGCGGCCGTCACGACGCGTCCGGTGAGCGCCAATCCTTCGCCTACGGCCTTGCGGCTATCCCCGTTGCGTGTCCACTGCTCGTGGATGCGCGAGACCAGGAACACCTCGTAGTCCATCGACAGGCCGAACACGATCGCAAACAGCATCACCGGGATGAACGACTCGATCGGGCCGCCTTTGACGCCCATCAGACCGTCAACCCAGCCCCATTGGAAGACGATCACGATCACGCCGAGCGAGGCTCCGATGCTGAGCAGGTTCATGACCGCCGCCTGCAACGGAATGACAAGCGAGCGGAAGACCACCATCAGCAGTAGCGCCGAGAGCAGTACCACCACGCCGATGAACAGCGGCAGCTTCTTCGCGAGCACCGCCGCGAAGTCGACCGAGCCGGCCGTGATGCCGCCCACGTAGACGTGCATTCCAGTGCTCCTCTCGACCGGCGGGATCGTCTGGTTGCGCAGATGGGAGACGAGCTGGGTCGTCTTGTACTCCTGTGGCGAGGAGGTGGGATACACCGAGATCGTGGCCACGTTGCCTGGCGGGTTGAACTTCGCGGGCGCAACCGCCGCCACGTCGGGCGCCCCGGCCATCCCCGCCCGCAGCTCTTCGACGGCTGCCTTCGGGTTGGCCGAGGCTGGCGTGGTGAGCAGCACGCCCTGTTCAGCCGCTTCCCTCTTGGGGTTGGGGACCGTCGTCACGACCAAGAGCGGTCCGTTGAAGCCCTTGCCGAAGCCCTCCGCGAGCAGCCGGTAGGCCTTGTATGTGGTGGTGTGGACCGGATCGTTGCTGGCGTCGCTCGAGCCCAGCCGCAGCGCGGTGGCGGGCGCGGCGATCAGCAGCATTACGAGCACCGAGGCGGTGGCGATCGTCCAGGAATGCCTCTGCACGAACCCGCTCCAGCGCAGCCACGTGCCGCCCTCGCGGGCGTCGGTTGCCTGCACGCCACGCTTGCGTGCGCGGCGGCCCGGGCGTACGAGGCGCCCACCGGCGAACGTCAGCAGCGCCGGCAGCAGCGTCAGCGAGCCGAGCATCACCAGCAGCACGCCGATCGATGCCGAGATCGCCACGCCATAGAGGAAGTCGACGCCCAGCAGCATCATCCCGAGCAGGGCGATCACAACGGTGCAGCCGGCGAACAGGACCGCCCGCCCGGCCGTGTCCATCGACTGCACGACCGACTCGCGCACGTTGGCGAACGTGGGGCCTGGAGTCGAGTAGGCCTCGCGGAAGCGGGTCACGATGAATAGCGAGTAGTCGATACCCACGCCCAGTCCGATCATCGCGGCAAGCTCGGAGGAGAAGTTGGGCGTATCCACCACGTGCGTGAACAGCGCGATCAGGCCAAGGCCGGTGCCGAGCCCGAATAGGGCGGTCACGATCGGCAGGCCCATCGCGATCAGCGAGCCAAAGGTGATCAGAAGCACAACGATCGCCGCCATTAGGCCGACCGCGGTCGTGATCCCGAAGCCTTCCTGCTGGGTCTGCTCGATCGCCTGTCCGCCGAGCTCGATCTGCAGGTCCGGCGTGCGCGCCGCCGCGGCTGCTTTGACCACGTTTTCGCCCGCGCTCTTGGGCAGTTCGTTAGCCTTCTCGTCGAATACGACGGTGGCGAACGCGATCTGTCCGTTACGTGAGATGGCCTTGCCGGCCTGGCTGGCGGCATAGGGGCTCACGACGGCTGACACGTGCGGAAGCGAGCCCACCTTGGCGAACAGGGCGCTCATGTGGGTGCGCACCGCCGGGTCCTCCACGGTGCCGTGCGCGACCTTGAACACGATCGTGTCGCGGTCGCCGGCCTGCGCGGGGAAGCTGTGGGCAAGCAGGTCCGAGGCGCGTTGGGAGTCTGAGTTGGGCAGCGTGAAATTGTTCGAATAGGAGGCACCGCCACCGGATTGGGCGATGGCGTTGACGCCGATCAGCAGGATCACCCAGCCGATCGCGATGTAGAGGCGATGAGTCGTCGTCCAACGAGCGAGCTTGAGCATCGTGAGGCACCTGGGGGGAGCGGTTTTGCGAGGATGGACCGTGGGCACGGCCGCGGTGGGGATGGAGCTTTCGCCCAGCTTACGACGGTTGGGGACGGTCGCTCGATTATCCCACTGAAAAGATGTCCAGAGCGCCGGTGAGCTTGTGTTCGTTGGCGTCGCCCTCGGGCTCGACGACGTGCCCTGCGACCACGATCGGGCTGTTCCAGTGGCCGGGCGAGCCTGGCAGCTTGGCGACAGGGCGCCCCGATCGCGGCCGGTACACGTAGATCCCGCCGCCGGATGGGTCGTATACGTAGAGCAGTCCGCCCACCAGCACGGGGCTGGTGCCGGGGTTGGCGTTCTGCCACACGAGACGGAGCCGGCCGCCGGTCAGCGCGTAGGCTGCGGTGGCGTGTTCGGCGCCGACGAACACGGTTGTCTGGCTGGGCCGGTGCGGACCGGGGGTGGTCGTCCATACGGCCGGTGCGGTGAACAGCTCTCCGCCGCCGGGCAGTGGTAGGCGTTGGACTTCCCCGCCGAGCCGGTTCGGGATCGCCGGCGCGTGGCCGTCCAAGTGCGAGAGCGAGAGGACGCGCACAATCCCGTCCTTGCCGGCGATTAGCACTCGGTCTTGGCCGAGTAGGACCGGAGCGCTCGAGCCGAGATCGGTGTCGCTTTCGTTCAGTTCCGCCTGGTTGGTGGGGGTGAAGGCTTGGCGCGGGCGCAGGCCCGAGAGCGTCAGCTCGATCACGCTGTCCCCCAGATTGGTGCTCCCGTTCCAAGGGCCGTTGCCGGTCGAGATCAAGAGCCGCCGATTGCCCGGCTCCACGACCACCCCACCGCGCGAGAGGATCGCCGCGTCGCTTGCCGGGCAGCTACTTGGCACGATCACGCCGCGGCGGTTGGCGCACAGTGTGTTGAACACGCTCGCGATTCGTCCGCTTGCGCGGTCGATCGCGACCACGTGGCCCTGGTAGGGGGGAGCGTCGCCGAAGTAGCCTCCGGTGGCCACGAGCAGATAGGGCCCATCGACGTTGAGGGCCGCGGCCAGCTTCTCATGCGTGGCGTCCCTTGTGATCGACACCGGCCAGCCCCTGGCCTCCCTGCCGTCGGCGAGCGCAAGCTTGTGGACCAGTCCGTTCGGCGAGGTCGCGTAGACGAACCGTCCGCCGGGGTCGGCGAGTGGGCTGGCTGTCGTGATCTGGGCGCTGGCCGCCCAGCCTGGATAGCCGGGAGGCGTGAACGTCCACAGGATGCGCCCGCTGCCCCCGTCAAGCGCAAGCGTCCTGCCATATGTGGTCGTAACCACGACCACGCCGTGCTCCGCGCCCGCGACGCCGGCTTCGTTCAGGTAGATGGGCGAGGAATCCACCGTGCCCGGCAAGTTGACCGTGACGCGGTGCAGGTGGCCGACGTTGGCGGCTGTGATCCCAGTCGAGAGCGAGCTCACATCCGAGCGCTGTGGATTCAAGCCGAACTCGGGCCAATCGAGCAGGGGCGTGGTGGATAGGTGTGCCGGGCTCGGGATCGCGGCCGTTGCTGGCATCCTCGCCGGCACATCGACCGCCGCGCTGTTCCCGCAGGCGCTCAGCAGCGCTGTGGCGCCAAGCGCTGCCGCGAAGCGTGAGATATGGGCCGCGCGCACGGGAAGGTTGTAGCGCAGCGCGCGGTCGATTCAAGCTCTGTGGGCGCGGGTGATGGCCTTGCGCCACTCGGTGCCAGACTCTTGCGTATCCTCGATTTGTAACCAATCGGGAAGGTGGGCAGTATGGCCAAGACACCACGCGTCGGCGAGCAAGCACCGGACTTCGAGCTGCGGGGGACAAGCGGCCCCTTCAGGCTCTCGAGCCATCGAGGCGAGCGGGTGGTCTTGCTCTTCTATCCCGGCGACAACACGATGGTGTGTACCAAGCAGTTCTGCTCCTATCGCGACCGCGCCGAGGATTTCGCCTCGCTGAGCGCCACGGTCGTGGGGATCTCCTCGCAAGATCTCTCCTCCCACGAGCAGTTCACCGCCAAGCACGGGCTCAACGTGCCTTTGCTCGCCGACGTAGACAAGTCGGTGGCAAGGTCCTATTCCGCCGTCACGCCCGGTATCGGCTCGACCGCGCGCGCCGTCATCGTGATCGACGAGCAGGGCTTCGTGCGCTACCGCCACGATCATCGCCTCGGGCTCGACTACCAGACGGTCGACGAGCTGCGCGAGGCGCTCGAGCAGATTCCCGCGGCCGCCGCCTGAGGCGCGCTTGGGCTCTTCGCGGCACGCGATCCGAGCCCGGTAAGGCGCGTCTGGGCTTCTTCGCGGCAGGCGATCCGAGCCCGGTGAGGCGACGCTTGGGCCCTTCGCGGCAGGCGATTGGAGCCGGTGAGTGACTACGCGCGCGCGAGCTCAGCCGGCGGCTGTCTGAGAAGGAGTCTCGCGCTCGGCCGGCCATGCCTCGGCGGCCCGGCGCGCGTGCAACTCCATCAGCTCGACCTGCATGTTGTGCTTTGGCTCGCCCGGTCCAGGCGAGCGCCGCTGCCAGCTTCCATCGCCGTGCAGCTCCCACGAGCTCTGGTTCTCGGCAAACGCGCGTTCCAATGTGTCCATCAGCTCCTCGCGCAGCTCGGGCGTCTCGATCGGCGCGGCCAGCTCCACGCGGTGGTCCAAGTTGCGCGGCATCAGGTCGGCCGAGGCGATGTACACGCTTAGCTCCCCCTCGCGCTCGAACGTGTACACGCGCGAGTGCTCGAGCAGGCGTCCCACGACCGAGACCACTTTGATGTTCTCCGAGATGCCGGCCAAGCCGGGGCGCAGGCAGCATATCCCGCGCACGTTGAGGTCCACCCGCACGCCCGCCATCGAGGCCCGGTAGAGCGCCCTGATGCAGTGGCCGTCCACGAGCGCGTTCATCTTCATCGCGATGCGCCCCGGCGACTCGGGCGAATGGGCGGCGATCGTGGCGTCGATCTCGGCGATCAAGCCCTTGCGCAGGTGTGCTGGGGCGATGAGGACCTTGCGGTAGCGCAACGGGCGGCCATAGCCGGTGAGATTGTTGAACATGTCGGCCACGTCCGCGCCGATCTGCTCGTCGGTCGTAAACAAGCCGAAGTCGGTATACAGGCGCGCCGTGGCTGAGTGGTAGTTGCCGGTGCCG
>DATMPT010000024.1:0-8868 GCA_035567355.1 Solirubrobacteraceae bacterium | reverse complement strand
TTGGGCGGCAGATTCTTAAAGGAGGGCATCGGCGCGGTGGGGTTGACAAGCGTGCGAGCGATTCCCGCGGCAGGGAGGCGAGAGCCAACGTGGCTCAGGTTCGGACCGGGGCCATCGTTGCCGTTCTCGCCGATCTTGTGACACGCGAGACATCCCGACTGGGCGATCACCTGCTTGCCCGCTTCGTATTCGGCCAGGGTCTTGCCTCCGGCCTGCACGATCGCTGCCGGTGTGGCCATTTCGATCGCTGTCGGCGAGCCTGCGTTGGCGCCCTCGTATGTGAGCAGAGCCATTGCTCCGATCACGAAAATGCCCGTGAACATCGCTACCGGCCGGTGCTCTGGCCGGCGCTCTGGCCCGCGATCGTAGAAGGGGAGCAGGAACAGCAGGATCATCCCCAGCGTGGGCACGCCGATCGTCGCAAGCGGCACCAGGCTCGGCGGCTTGACCACGCGCAGAACCTCGAACAGGAAGAAGAAGTACCACTCGGGACGCGGTACGTAGGTGGTGGTCGTCGGGTTGGCCTTCGAGCCGAGCTCGGCGCCGAGCACGAGCGACATCGTGATGATCACCGCCATCACGACGCACGCCATCAAGGCATCCTTCATCACAGCGTAGGGGAAGAAGGGCTTACCCTGGGCCTTCTGGATCGAATATTCGCGGAGGTACTGCTCCTTCTCGCGCCTATTCACGACCGTGCCTCGCGCTCGCCACGAACCCGGCCGCGCGGACCGCCGGCGAGTCGCGTCTGAGGCTCACGGGCGCTCATGCGTCGGCCTCGCGCAGCTCGTCCTTCTTCTCGGCTTTGAGCCACGGCGGCGCGGTCGTGCCGAGCTTGGCCACCAGATACAGGTGGGCGCCGATCAAAGCAGCGATCAGGCCAGGTACGAGCAGCATGTGGATCGCATAGAAGCGCGACAGCGTGGTCGCCCCGAATTCTCCGCCGCCGCGCAGGAAGTCGCTGAGGTACGGGCCGACCAAGGGACCCGTGCCGTTGATGTTGACGCCCACGATCGTGGCCCAATAGGCACGCTGGTCGAAGGGCAGGAGGTAGCCGGTAAAGGACATCGTCATCGTCAGAATCAGAAGCACCACGCCGATCACCCAGTTGAGCTCGCGCGGGTACTTGTAGGCGCCGAAGAAGAACGTGCGGCCCATGTGCAGGAAGATGAGGATCACCATCACACTGGAGCCCCACTTGTGCATGCCGCGCACGAACTGGCCGAGGAACACTTCGTTGGTGACGTGCCTGATCGATTCATAGGCGCCGCCGGAGGCGTCGGGGCGGTAGTACATGGCCAGGAACACCCCGGTGACGGCCTGGGAGAGGAAGGCGAACATCGTGGCCGAACCGAGCGTGTAGAACCAGTTGGTGCCCTTGGGCACCTTGCGGAACATCAGCCAACGAGCACCTCCGCTCAGCGAGGTACGCTCGTCGACCCAGTCGACCACGCTCTTGCCGGCTTCCTTGGCATGGTCGGCAGGGGCGAGCTTGCCGTTTGCCTCGCCCGGGCGCGGCGGCGGCGCCTTCAGAGCGGCCGGCATCGGCGGACTGGGGAGCTTCGGAGCCTTGGCCATCTCTACCTGCGCTCCGAGGGCCTCGAGGGATACATGTACTGGCCGATCCCGTCTATGGGCTCGGCCGGGTCACGCGGCGAGAAGCGTTCGAGCTCGCTGTTGACGCTGTAGCGCGAGCCGATCTGTACCTGCCCGCGCACCACACGGGTATAGAAGCGGTCGAGCGGGCGCACGGGCGGACCGCCAACGCGCCGGCCGAGCAGGTCGTAGACACCGCCGTGGCACGGACAGACGAAGCGCTCGGCGGCATCCACCCAGCGCACGGGGCAGCCGAGATGGGCGCAGCGCGAGCTGATCGCGATGAACTGAGTATCTCGGTCGGCCTTGTCGGTGTCGAGCAGGGGATTGCGTTTGCGCACATACACGGTGGCCTTGCCGGCCTCGCCGATCCCTGGGGTGAGCGTGACCACGGTTGGGACGTAGTTGTTATCGGGGAACATCCCGGTCGGCCCGACGCTCTCCCACGTGTGGGGTGCTTCTTTGAAGATCGGCCCAATCGCGAAGCCGAGCGCGGGTAGTAGGAAGGAAGCCGCCGCAATTCCACCGGCGGCCTGGGAGCCGACGGTCATAAAGCGCCGGCGCGTCACGGTCTCGCCCTCGAACGCACCGGGGATCTGGCGGTCTAGGGTGTAGCGGGACTTGTGTTGGCTGTGCTTGTCGGACACGCCCCGAACAATATCGAGTGAGCGGCCAGCCGGGGTGGGCGAGCGACCCTCACGGCTCACCGTCGTTGAGGCTGCGCAACGCCTCCAGAGCATCGGGCGAACCAGCGCGCAGCAGCGCCTTGGCGCGGTCGTATCGCGGACTTGCGCCCCAGCCCACCGCGCGCGCGCCGGCCGTCCAGACCGCCGCGGCTAGCTCGGGGCTTGAGCTTGCGTGCGCGAGCGCGCTCAAGGCGATCACGTCGGCCAGCTCGGCCACGGCCTCTATGTCACCGAGCTCCACGAGTCGCGCGAGGCCCAGGGCGTAGAGACGATCGCCGGCCAGCAGACCCAGATCTTCCTCGGGTGGGACCACCACGCGTGGAGCGTGGTAGTGCAGCAGATAACCCTCGTAGATCGTCTCCACGAGCAGCTCATAGTCGGCCCCGCGACCATCTACTCTCGGGCCGGAGGCGGCGAGCTGTGCGGGGCCGGCAAGCTCTGTGGGGCCCGCGATGGGCGCGTCATGCCCGTCTGGGGAGGATCCAGCCAGGTTGGCCATGAGGCCACCCTCGGCCAGTAGCAGCGACCTGAGGCGCTCGAGCGAGCTTCCGGCTTGCCGGCGCGCCGCTCCGTCGTCCGCGGCGCCGGCGTGGGCTGGATCGGGGCTCACGCGAGCTCCGCAAACGCCGCCGCGGCCGCCGCAACCGTCAGCTCGATCTGCCCGGGCGTGTGGGCAAGCGAGGGAAACCACGCCTCGTACTGCGAGGGTGGGACATACACGCCGCGCGAGAGCAGCTCGCGACACCAGCTCGCGTATGCCTCGTGATCGCAAGCTTGGGCGCCGGCGAGGTCGTGGACCGGGGTCTCGCTGAAGAAGACTGTCAGCAGGCCGGGCGAGCTGGTGACTTGAATGGACCGGTCGCCGGCGGCATCCCTGAGCCCAGCGGCCAGCTGCTCTGTGAGCGCCGCCAACCGCACGTAGGCACCGTCGTCGAGCAGGGCAAGCGTCGTCAGGCCGGCGGCCACCGCGAGCGGGTTGCCCGAGAGCGTGCCCGCTTGGTAGACCTCGCCCGCGGGCGCGAGCATTCCCATCAAGTCAGCCCTACCGCCGACCGCGCCGGCGGGCAGGCCTCCGCCGATCACCTTGCCCATCACAGTCAGGTCGGCGTTTACCCCGGTGAGCTCTTGTGCGCCTCCGCGCGCCACCCTGAAGCCGCTGATCACCTCGTCGAGCACGAGCAGGGCACCGCTGGCGTCGGCGCGTTCGCGCAATAGCTCGACGAATCCTTCGCGCGGCGCCACCAGGCCCATATTGGCCGGCAGCGGCTCGGCGAGAATCGCGGCGATCGGCTCGCCGCCTTCGGTTGCCGCAGTCAGGGCATCGGGATCGTTCCACGGCAAGACCGTCGTGGCGGACGCCGCGGACGCCGGTACCCCCGGACTGGAGGGCAAAGAATGAGTGGCCAGGCCCGAGCCCGCCTGGGCGAGCAGTCCGTCCAGGTGTCCGTGGTAGGCACCGGCAAACTTGACGATCCGCTCACGACCGGTGGCGGCGCGCGCGAGCCGCACGGCGGTCATCGTCGCCTCGGTCCCCGAGGAGGTCATGCGCACCATGTCCACCGGTTCCATCCGCCGCGCGATCTCGGCGGCAAGATCGATCTCACCCACTGTGGGGGCACCGAAGCTCATCCCCTTCTCAGCTGCCGAGATCACAGCTTCGAGCACCCGCGGGTGGGCGTGACCGTGAATCAAAGGCCCCCATGAACAGACGTAGTCCACATAGCGGTTGCCGTCGACGTCAAAGAGCTCGGCGCCCGCCCCGCGCTCGATGAAGATCGGGTCGCGACCGATCGCTCGCATCGCGCGCACGGGGGAGTTGACACCGCCGGGAAGCAGCTTCAGCGCGCGCTGGTAGAGCTCGGTGGAGCGCATATCTGTCAAGGATGCAGGCATAGCCACAGGATGACCAAAGGTAGGGTAGATCTATCTTGGAAGTTGCGATAGTAGATACGGACATAGCTACTAATGCAAAATTCTAAATAGAACGTCCCCCTCCCCCTGTTTAGGTTTCGAGATCGCCGGGTTTCGGAGATCGCCGGCTCAGCCCGAACCGGATGGCGATCGACTCGAGCTCAGCATCGTGCTCAGACGCCAGCGTGCTCGCGTTCCCAAGTCTTGAAGTCCTCGGTGAAGTAGAGCAGGCGGATCTTCTTGAACTCGGTCGAGGAGTAGAGCGTGGCGCGCTCCTCGATCCCGGTCATCGACGCGATCGAGTCGAGGATCGCGTCGCACTCCTCCTTGGAGCGGCCGTGGGCCATCGTAAAGACCGAGTAGGGCCAGTCCCTGTAGGTGGGACGCTGGTAGCAGTGGGAGATACCGCGCACCGCCGCCATCTGGCGGCCCACCTCGTGAACATCCGCATCTGGGACCTTCCATACGCCCATCCCGTTGGCCGAGAATCCAGCGCGGCGGTGATAGAGGATCGCCGCCACGCGACGCAACAGACCACGCTCTTGCATGCCGGCCAGGTGGTCCAGGAAGCGCTCCTGCTCGAGCCCAAGCGCGGCCGCGGCCGCGGCATATGGTTCCGGCACAACCGCCATGTCCCCCTGCAACGCCTTGATGACCTCGATGTCGAATTCGTCATAGGGCTGGGGGTCGAGCTCAATCGGCTCGGTGGCAAGCGTGGCCGACGCGAGCTCCTTGGTGTCGCCCTCCATCTCGAGGTCCATCCTGATCTTGAACAGCTTGAGCGTAGGCAGTTGGCGCACCGACTCTGCTCCCGCCTCATCCGCGAGCGCCTGCAGCGTCCCGTCCAGGCCGAGTGGAGAATCTGGCTCGGTTGCGATCGTGAACCATAGGTTGAATTCGTGGTTGCGCAGGTAGTTGTGGGAGACGCCCGGGTGGGCGTTGATCGCGCGCGCGGCGCGGTGGGGATTCTCCGGATCGACCTTGGCCGCGACGAGCATCGAGGAGTAGCCAAGAGCGCGCGTGTCGAAGATCGGCGTGACCTGGCGGACGATGCGCTCGTCCAGCAGGTGCTGCACGCGAGCGAGCACCTCCTCTTCAGCCACCCCCGCTAGCTCGGCCACGCGCTTGTAAGGACGCGGCTGGATCGGGAAGCTGCCCTGCATCAGGTTGAGCAGGCGCTTGTCGAGCTCGTCGAGCGGTATCGCGGCGCCGTGCTTGCGACTCCTTGTCTTGAGTCCCGCCCGCCCCGTGGCGGTGCCTGCCGTTATGCCGTCTGTGCTCATGTCGGGGTCCCTGCCTTTAGTTTGCCTGGGAGAGCCAGCGGGCGACGTCCTTGGCGTGATAGGAGATCACTATGTCCGCGCCGGCCCGGTGCAAGGAGGTGAGGATCTCGCACACCGCAGCCCGCTCCTCCATATAGCCGGCCGCCACGGCTGCCTTGACCATCGCGTACTCCCCGCTCACGTTATACGCCGCGACCGGCAGGCGCGTAGCTCGCTTGATCGCCCCGATCAAGTCGCCGTAGGCGAGGGCCGGCTTGACCATCACCATATCCGCGCCCTCGGCCACGTCGAGCAATGCCTCGCGGACCGCTTCGCGGCCGTTGGCCGGATCCATCTGGTAGGAGCGGCGGTCCCCAAACGCGGGGGTCGAGCCGGCTGCCTCGCGGAATGGGCCGTAGAAGGCGGAGGCGAACTTGGCCGAGTAGGCGAGGATCGGGGTCTCGGAGAAACCCTCGGAGTCGAGCTCTGCGCGGATCGCCCCCACGCGCCCATCCATCATGTCCGAGGGGGCCACGATGTCGGCGCCGGCACGCGCGTGGCTCACAGCCGTGCGCGCAAGCAGATCGAGCGTGGCGTCGTTGTCGACCCGGGGTGGGTTCGCCGTCAAATCGAGCACCCCACAGTGACCATGGTCGGTGTACTCGCATAGGCACACGTCGGTGATCACGAGCAGGTCCGGCAATGCCTCTTTGATCGCGCTGACGGTCAACTGGACGGCGCCCTGATCGTCCCACGCGCCGCTACCTTCGGCGTCCTTCTCGGTCCTCACGCCAAAGATGAGCACCGCGCCCAGGCCAAGCTCGGCCGCCTCGCGCGCCTCCTGGACCGCCATCGCGACCGGCAGGCGCGCCACGCCGGGCATCGACTCGACCGGCTCGGGTGCGGAGCCGGCGTCTGACACAAACAAAGGCAGCACGAGACGGTCCGCGCGCAGCTCGGTCTCGCGCACCAGCCCGCGCAGGACCGCAGATGTGCGCAGCCTGCGCATCCGCGTTACGGGAAAAGCCATCGCACCCGAGGATACTCGCCCTTTGTGGCTCGATCTCGCGACAGCGGTGAAGGCGGGCTCGACGTACCGCGAGCTGGACCGCGGTGCCAGAAGCCGGCCGCGTGGCAGAAGCGAGGCCGAGTGGCAGCAGCGGGGCCGCGTGGCGGAAGCGCCGCGGGCAAGGGACCGGGCTATTCCGCGCGACGCAGACCCAGACGAGCGAGCGCTCCGAACAGGAGCGTTACGCCGATCAGGTGGGCAATCGCGACACCGATACCCGGCGAGGCACCATTTACAGCCGCGTCGAGCGCTTGCAAGGCTGCCTTGTAGGGGAACACGAACGAAACCGCACCGATCACGTCGTAGAGCCCGGCAGCGACCGACCCACTCGGCACGAGCGCCAGGAAGGCAAGCGGCAAGGAGAGCAGGAAGGCGAGCAGGGACGCGGCACGCACCTCGCGTGCAAGCGCCCCGATCGCGACCCCCAGGGCGGCGAAGGCGAGCGCGGCGAAGGCGAGCGCCACCACCCACAATCCGATCCGAGAGAGCTCGAGCGTCACAAAGGCGCTTACCCCAAGCAGCATCGCGAAAGCGACCACGAAAGCGCACACCGCCCCGAGCAGGGCCTTCTCCGCGAGCAGGCCCTCGCGCGAGACCAAGCCGCCGCGACCGGGCGGGGACCTGATCAGCCGCGACAGCGCGTGCTCTTCGCGCTCCAGTGCGATCCCGCCGGCAGCCAGAAGCACGCAGATGAACATCAGCGAGATGCTGACCGCTACGACAACGGCATAGGTATCGAGCGGCGTACGTTTGCCGTGCAGGAGTGTGCTGTGCACAGCGATCGGCTGGCTGACCGTGGTCAGCACATCGGCCGCGATCCCGAGATTGTTCGCCGCGAGAGCGGCGAAGCCCGCGATGCGGGTCAGCGTCGCGCGATCCTTGCCGAGCGGCTGGCGGCCGGCGATCGCCTCGAGCGTCGCGGGGAGTTGGCGCAGGCCAATCAGTTCCTGGCCCGCAAGCGGGCCGATTTTGCCTCCGGCAAGCAACAAATCGAGGTCGTGCACGGCAACGCCCTTAATCTGCTCGGAGAGCGCCAGGTTGGCCTGCGCGAGAGCGGCGTCGATGGCCGAACGCACGAGCGACTGCTTCAAGGCGTCGCCGTTGTAGATCACTTCCGCCTGGGCCTGACTGACGCCCGAGGAGATCTTCGAGACGATATCCGGAGGGATCACGATTGCGGCAAGCACGTCGCCGGAGGCGACCTTGGACACGGCCCCGGCGCGCGTGGGCACGCGCACGACCTCGACTTGGTCGAACAGCTTGTTCGTGTATTCGTCGAGCCCCACGCGGGCTCCGCCGAGCGTGATCGTCTCGCCGGGCGGCGTTTCGTCGACGATCGCGACCCTCGGCTTGGATGGGCTCGCCGAGATGGCAAAGCCGATCAAGAGCGCGACCGCGACGGGATAGACGACGAGCAGCGCCACGAGCAGGCGCGAGCGCCACAGGATCAGGAGGTCCTTGCCGAGCAGCCATCTCATCGACCTGCTCCTTGCACGGCCGAGCGGGATGGAGCGGCGGGAGACACCCAGCCACAGGAGGCGCCCCGCGCTCTCTTAAAGAAGGTAGTCCTGTTAAAAAGGCCGCGCGCGCGCGTAGGGCCCCCCAAAAAGGACACACACATCACAGCTCGCTCCGAGCGCGCAAGAACGCGACAAAAGCCTGCTCGAAGTCCCCGCCGCCACCCTCCGCGGCAAGCGCGGCAGGCGTGCCGTCGAACAGGAGCCGGCCTCGGTCGAGCACGAGCACCCGCTGGGCATAGCGCTGGGCCTCGGCCACCACGTGCGTCGAGAACACGACGCTCCGGCCGCGTGCGGCCAGCTCCACGATGAACCCCCACAAGCGCTCGCGCTGGCCCGGATCGAGCGCTGAGGAGGGCTCATCGAGCAGGATCGCCGGCGGATCGGCGAGCAGGCCGAGTGCGACGTTCACGCGCTGACGGTTGCCGCCTGAGAGGCGAGCGATGCGCTCGTCCGCGCGATCGGACAGGCCGGTTTGCTCGAGCATCTGTGCGACCACCGCCTCGGGGTCGCCCACCCGCTCGAGGCGAGCGAACAGGCGCAGGTTCTCGACGACCGTAAGCTTGGAGTAGAGCGCAGGAGTTTGAGGTACCCACCCAACCCCCCAGCCGATATGGCCCTCTTCGCGCGAGAGCGCGCCCGCGCTTGGCTCCTGAACGCCGGCGAGGATCGACAGCAAGGTTGTCTTGCCGGCCCCGTTCGGCCCGATCACGGCCACGAGCTCCCCCGCGTTTGCGCAGAAGCTGACGTCGCGCAGGGCCTCGCGCGAGCCATAGCGCTTGCCGAGCCCCTCGACGCGCAGAACCGGCTCCGCCCGCCGAGCCGCC
>DATMPT010000023.1:0-3427 GCA_035567355.1 Solirubrobacteraceae bacterium | reverse complement strand
TCTTGGGCTTGATGGGCTTGGAGGAGAAGGCGGACGTGCGCACGCGCAAGCTCTCTGGGGGCCAATTGCGACGCCTGGACTTCGCCCTGGCCTTGGTCGGCGACCCGGAGCTGATCTTCTTGGACGAGCCGACCACCGGCTTCGATCCACAGGCCCGGCGCGCCGCCTGGGATACGGTGCGCTCGCTGCGCGAGCTGGGCAAGACGATCCTGCTGACAACGCATTATTTGGACGAGGCCCAAGCGTTGGCCGACAGGGTCGCGATCGTCAAGGACGGGAGGGTGCTCGCGATCGGCCCTCCGCGAGAATTGAGAACCCACCCGCCCGCCCACCCACCCGGCGCGGCGCACTACCGCGTCGCGTATCGCGACGCCGAAGGCGAGCTGGTGGAGGTGCAGACCGACGACCCGACACGCACGCTGCACGAGCTCACCGCGGAGGCGCTTGCGCGGGGTGAGCGCTTGGAGGAGCTCAGCGTGGGCAGGCCGACGCTCGAGGACGTCTACCTGGAGCTGACGGCCGATGCTTGAAATCGCTCGAACCGGTCCGGGGTGTGTGTATTCAAAAATAAGGGGCCCTACGCGCGCGCGTGCGCATGCGCGTGGGGCCCCCCTTGGCGCAATACTCACCCCCCATGCCTGACACGCTGGCCCTCACCTGGCGCCAGTACCGCTTGGAGCGCCACATGTTCTGGCGCAACCCCAGCGCCGCCTTCTTCAACTTCGCCCTGCCGCTGCTGTTCTTGGCCGCGGGCGGGATCATCTTGCACGGCAGCCAGCGCGACCTCAACCTGCTGGTCCCCGCGATCGCGGGCATGAGTGTGATGTCGACGACCTTCACCGCGCTCGCCTACAACATCGTGTTCCTGCGCGAGCGGGGCGTGCTCAAGCGCATCAGGGGCACGCCTTTGCCGGCGATCTCCTACTTCGGCGGAGTGGCCGCCAACGCCGTCACCAACACCGCCTTTCAGATCGCGATCGTCACGATCGCCGGCAAGCTGCTCTTCGGCATCGGCTGGCCCATGGACTGGGGTGAGCTGGTCGTGTTCGTCGTCGTGGGGGTCGCCTGCTTTGCCGCGCTGGGCGTGGCCTTTGCACATGCGATCCCCAACTTCGAGTCCACGGCGGCATACGTCAACGCGGTCTTCCTGCCGGTGGTGTTCGTGTCCTTTTATGTGTTCGACAGCGCAAGCGCACCCGCGTTCGTGCGCCACATCGCCGAAGCGTTGCCTCTGAAGCCCTTGATCGACGGGCTCTCCGGAGCGATGGTGACCGGGAAGGGCCTCAGCGCGAACCTGTCCGCGCTGGCCGTAATCGCCTTGTGGGGCGTGTTCGGTGTTTACTTCGCCGTGCGCGGCTTCTCATGGGAGCAGTCGCGCAACGCCTGACGGTGTCCGCGAGTCCGCCGCGAGCGCGACACCCACATATCCCCGGCCAGCACCCCACCACCGCACCCCAGCTCACCCATCCGGTCGACCGCCACTATTCTGGTGCGGGCTCAACCAACGCGGGAGGAAACAGTGAAGCAGCTAGCCGAGGACGTCTACATGCTGAAGGGGTTTCCCCCGAACGCGATCAACGTGTATGTGGCGGGCGATGTCTTGATCGACGCCGCCACCAGACAGGCCGAGAAACGCATCTTCAAGCAGATCGCCGGCAGGACGCTCACGGCGCACGCCTTGACCCATGTGCATCCAGACCACCAGGGCTGTAGCCATGTGGTGTGCGAGCGTCTGGGGATCCCATTGTGGTGCGGCCAGGACGACGTACCGGCGATGGAGACCCCGGGAGGCGTCGTCGGCACGAAGGTGCCGGCCTGGGCAAAACGCGTGCAGGAACGCTTCTGGGTGGGGCCTGTTCACCCCGTGTCGAGGGTGTTGCGCGAGGGCGATGAGGTGGCCGGCTTCACGGTGCTCGACACGCCGGGTCATACGCGCGGACACGTTTCCTACTGGCGCGAGTCAGATCGCGTGCTGATCCTCGGCGACGTGCTCAACAACATGAACCTCATGACCGGCATTCCGGGGCTCAACGAGCCCCCGGCGCTGTTCACCGCAGACCCGGTGCGCAACCGTGCATCGATCCGCAGGCTCGCCGCGCTGAGGCCGGCGCTCGCCCTCTTCGGCCACGGCGCTCCGCTGCGCGACCCCGACAAGCTCGCCAACTTCGCCGCGCAACTGCCCGCCTGAGCGTGACCGACAGCATCTTCACCGCCGACGGCGGCCTCTTCCTCCCCACCGAGCATGCCCGCGGCCCGTGGGATCCAGGCGCGCTGCACGGCGGAGCCCCGGCCGCCTTGATCGCCTCGGCGTTCGAGCGGATGGAGCCGGGCGGCGAGTTGCCGTTCGCACGCCTGTCCTTTGAATTTCTGCGCCCGGTGCCGATGGCCCCGCTCGAGCTGACAACACGCTTCTCGCGGCCGGGGCGCCGCGTGCAGGCACTCGAAGCTGAGCTGAGCGCCGAAGGGGTGGCGGTGTGCCGGGCCACAGGGTTGCGCATCCTCGCGGCGCCACCAGACTTGCCCGAGCTCGCGCTTGCCCAAGTCCAGGCAGCGTCTCCTGCCGCGATCGCGCCGCCGCAGGACGGTCACGAGGTGCGCTTCGCGCTCGACGATATGGCGCGCAAGAGCTTCGCCGCCAGCGCAATGGAGATGCGCTTCCTCAGCGGCCAGCCCCTAACGGGCGAGCTGCCGGAGCACGGCGGAGCCGCCAACCACGTCCCGGCCGGCGCGGCGAAGGTGTGGATGCGACTGAGCTACCCGCTACTCCCGGACGAGTCGCTGACCCCACTCGCACGCGTGGCCGCCACCTCGGACTTCGGCAATGGCGTGGCGGCGGTGCTCCCGTTTGAGGAGTATCTCTTCATTAACGCCGACCTCTCCATCTCATTGGACCGTCGCCCCGAAGGAGAGTGGATCGCGCTGGCAGCAACCACCCTGCTTCATCCGAGCGGCATCGGCTGGGCCAAGAGCGTTCTGCACGACGAACGCGGGCCGCTCGGATTGGCGACGCAGACGCTCGTGGTACAGCCGCGGTAGAGCCCGAACGGCCTGCCGCGCACTCTCGCCGGTGCTCAGGCCGCTGTCTTGGCTCGACTTGTGGAGGACGCCACGATCTCGAACTCGGCGAGATTGTTGCCCTCTTCGAGCTCGGCGAACTCGCCCTCGCGCTCTTGTAGGTAGGCGCGCAGGGTCTTCTCGAGGCCCTTGCCGCGACGGAAGCCATCGAACATCTCGTCGATCGGCAAGTCGGGATCGTCGAGCCGCGCGACGATCCGCTTGAGCTCCTCATAACCCTGCTCGAAAGTGATCTGCTCCGCGCTCACGGTTACTCCCCTCGTTCGATGTCGACGATCGTGGCGGTGGCCTCGCCGTCGGCGAAGCCCAATTCAAGGATGTCCCCGGTGCACAACTCGGCAAGGCTCTTGAC
>DATMPT010000022.1:0-6112 GCA_035567355.1 Solirubrobacteraceae bacterium | reverse complement strand
CACATCGCGCACAGGTCCACGTACGCACGCGGGGCAGCCCTTTTGAGCATCACAACATACGGAGCCACCCCGCCAAGCAAGACGATCTCCCACAATGGGGCAATCCCCCAGTTGCGGGCGTCCGCGCGAAGGGGTATATGTAGGGGCAGGCGAACGACATCGATTGGAGGACTCTCCGATGGCCAACCACCTCACCCCTACCGAGCTCGCCAAGGCAGCCGGCTTGGGGCGCAGAGAAGTGCTGGTGAAGTGCCTGGAAAACGGAGTTCCGATCTTCAAGGGACGGATCGACAAGAGCTTGTTCATGGCCAGCTTGAGCCAGGGAAAGGGGCAGCGGCGCCCGGCCTCGGCTGCCTGAGTCCCTGAAGCGCGAGGCGCCCGGCTTTTCGGGGGGCCGACTCTCCAACAACATCTCCAGAGAAGCCCTAAGATCCAAAGGGTCCATAGGGGTCATCGAGGAGGAGAGTCGTCATGGAGGCCAGCGCCGTAGAGACGTCCACCGGATCGGGCACGATCGCCGATCTGATCTCACGCTCGGCCGCGCAGCGCCCCGAGCATATTGCCGTCCGCTACAAGCGCGACGGCGAGTGGCGGGACGTGACCTACAAGGAGGTGGCGGGCATCGTCGAGGAGATCGGCCTGGGGCTGATCGACCTGGGCGTGCAGCATGGCGAGCGGGTGTGCATCCTCGCCAACACTCGCCCCGAGTGGTCTTATGCCGACATGGCGATTACCTCGGTGGGCGCCGTCGTGGTGCCGATCTACCAGACCAACTCTCCCGAGGAGTGCTTGTGGGTGATCTCCGACTCGGGCGCAACAGCGATCGTGGCCGAGGACGAGGCCCAATTGGCAAAGCTTGCCGAGATCCAGGACCGGCTCCCCAACCTGAAGACGGTGATCGCGATGGACCCACCCGCCGGCGCAGCCTCAGTGGAGGCGATCGCGCTGGACGAGGTGCGCCAGCGCGGCCGCAGCCGCGATGCAGCCGAGCTGCGGGCACGCCGAGACGCGGTCAAGCCCGAGGACTCGTTCACGTTCATCTACACCTCCGGCACCACGGGTCCGCCGAAGGGCTGCGTGCTGAGCCACGGCAACTATGCGGCGATGATGGAGATGCTCAGGAGCGTTGGCCAAATAGAGGACGACGAGGTCATCTACCTGTACCTTCCCCTCGCCCATGCGTTTGCGCTGCTGATCCAGCTGGCCACGTTCGACCTGGGCACGACAATCGCCTACTTCGGCGGCGATACCAAGCAGATCGTGGGCGAGCTGATGGAGGTCAAACCGACCTATTTGCCGTCGGTGCCGCGTATCTTCGAGAAGATCTACACGATCGCCAACGCTGCCGTCGAAGCAAAGCCACAGGAGGAGCAGGAGGAAGCTCGACGGGCGATCAAGCTCGGCATGAAGGTGCGCGAGCTCCAGGCCAAAGGCGAAGAGGTACCCGAGGAGCTGCTGGAGCCCTTCGAAGAGGCCGACGAGAAGCTGTTCAAGAACGTGCGGGCGATCTTCGGCGGAAACGTACGCCACGCCGTGAGTGGGGCGGCGCCGATCGCCAAGGAGATCCTCGAATTCTTCTGGGCCGCCGGCGTGCCGGTGCTCGAGGGCTATGGCATGACCGAGACGGCGACCGCTGCGACGGTATGCACGGTCGCGGACCACAAGTTTGGGACCGTGGGTAAACCGTTCCCCGGCGTGGAGGTCAAGATCGCAGACGACGGCGAGGTGTTGATCAAGGGCCCGAACATCTTCCAGGGCTACCACAACAATGCAGACGCCTCGTTCGGATCGATCGAGGCCGGGTGGCTGCACACGGGCGACCTGGGCAGCGTCGACGAGGACGGCTTTCTGTCGATCACGGGGCGCAAGAAGGACATCATCATCACCGCCGGCGGCAAGAACATCACGCCGGCGAACATGGAGAACGACCTGAAGCAGTGCCGCTGGATCTCTCAAGCCGTGATGCACGGCGACCAGCGCCCTTATCCGGTCGTGCTGGTGACACTGGATGAGGAAGAGATCGTGGGCTATGCACGCGAGCACAACCTTCCCGAGGACGTCAGCAAGCTATGCGAGGAGTCTGCGATCAAGGAAATGATCGCCGAGCAGGTGGAGCACGCCAACAGGCAATATGCGCCGGTCGAGCAAGTCAAGCGCTTTGCGATCCTGCCCCGCGACCTGACCCAGGAGACGGGCGAGCTGACGCCCACGCTGAAGGTGAAGCGCAATGTGGTGGCCGAGAAGTATGCGGACGTCCTCGACGCGCTGTACA
This sequence comes from Solirubrobacteraceae bacterium, assembly GCA_035567355.1. GTDB lineage: Bacteria > Actinomycetota > Thermoleophilia > Solirubrobacterales > Solirubrobacteraceae > Palsa-744. Next base: position 3,840 of record DATMPT010000022.1, on the reverse strand, counting down.
CGAGCTAGCTCAGAGCTGCAAGAACGACGAGTATCCCCCCACGGCAAGCTCCGCCAAGGTGGCGCCGAGCAGCTCAGGGGTCCAGTTCTCGGGCGCAGCCAGCATCGTGCGCACGCCGGCCTCGCCGAACGCTATGAGCGTTTGCGCGACGAACTGGGCCACGGAGTCGAGCCGCTCTGTGGGAATGCGTCCTTGCAGCCATGCGTGAGCAGCTTCGGCCGTGGCAGCAATCTGAAGGTTCCGTCCATGGCGCACTCGCGCCTCGACGATCGCCTCGGCGTCGCCCTCGCCGAGCAGGGCGATTCGATAGGCCCGGGGGGTCTCCTTGACGGCGTGTAGCATAGAGGTGAACCCAGAAGTCAGCATTGCCCGCACGTCGCTCGATTGCGTGCCCGAGGCGAGCGCTGTGCTGAACTGTGAATGCATGCGCTGTTCCTCCCGATCCAACAGTGCTCCAAAGAGCTCGGCCTTGCTGTCAAAGCACGCATAGACCACCGGCTTTGTGACGCCCGCGGCTTGTGCCACCGCCTCCATCGAGGTGCCCTTGTAGCCGCGCTCCAAAAACAAGTCCAACGCTATGTCAAGGATCAGCGGCCTGCGCCGCTCGGGGCCAAGATGAGCGGCACGGGGGCGCTGAGCGTGGGGAGCGGATGGCGAGCTTGCAGACATCTTCCTACTACGGTAGCTTCTCGTTGAGAGATGCGCAGCCATGGCAAGAGACGCCGCGATGACACGCCCAATGCCGAGCTAAGTGCGACGTCGAGCTTGACGTATTGCACGAGGACCGTCGCTTAGCTGCGAACATAGACCAGATGCGTACCGATCCCAGTGAGACCGGCGGTCTTTTTGTTGGCCGCAGACCAGGCACAGCGCCGACGCGCTTCAGGGCACTGCCCCAGCGTGGGAGCAGCGCGAGGCAACGCATCGACAACAACTTGGCCAGGCTGCTGCTGGCGGGAATGGTTGTGGGGTGCCTGCTCTGCTGGGGCCCGATCCCGCTTGCTTGCATATGGATCAGCGCCCAGACCAACTACGTTACCGGGAGCGTGAGCCTTGGGTTCGTGATCGCGATCGTGGCGCTGTTCGTGTTGCTGTTCGGCACGCTGATGATCCTGCGCCGCCTCGACAATGCTTGGATCCTCGTGCGCCGGGCCGCTGGCCACGACCAGCGCACGGGAGTGCTGCCGCGCATATTCGCGATTACAGCGGCGATCTGCGCGGCGGCGTTTTCGTTCTGGTTCGTGGTGATCCATGGCCCCGGCTCAAACTCGATGCCGGGGAACAAGCCGTAATCAGATGGGCTTGCTCGACTACTACAAGCAGTTCGAAGGCATGAGCGAGGAGGAGGTCAACGAAGGGCTGCGCGAGGAGGCGGCCGAGCGCAAGCGCAAGGCGCTCACTCGCGTACAGACACTCGACCTCTCACAGACCACCTGGCACGAGCTTCCCCACCCCGACGTGGTGAGCGCGATCACGTTCACGGCGCGGCGCGGGATGCAGCGCTACCCGCACATGCGAGGGTCACAATTGAGGGCCAGGCTCGCCCAGCGTCACGGCGTGGAGCCAGCGCGCTTGATTGTGGGCAACGGCGCCGCCGAGCTGCTCAGCGCGGCCACCAGGGCCCTGATCGAGCCCGGCCAGGAGCTGATCACCTCGTGGCCCTCATACCCGCTGTTCCCGATCATGGCGCGCCGGGCACACGGGCGGGCGGTGCCGGTGCAGGGCGGCGTGGACGCGTTGCTCGAGGCCGTCGGTGAGAGCACGCGGGTGGTGGCGCTGGCCAGCCCCAACGACCCGACCGGCGAGCTGCTGGCCACGAGCGATCTGGAGCGGCTGTTGAGCAGCCTGCCGGACACGGTGGGCGTGCTACTCGACGAGTCGCTCGTGGAGTTCTCAGACGCCCAGCCGATCGACGCCTCGCTTGCGCTGCTCGAGAGCCATCCGCGCTTGCTCGTGTTCCGCAGCTTCTCCAAGGCATGGGGCCTTGCGGGATTGCGCTGCGGCTATGCGATCGGCGCCCCCGGCGCAGAGGAGCTGCTGGCCGAGCTCGAGCCGGACCTCGGCGTGAGCGAGATATCGCAGGCGGGGGCTTTGGAGGCGCTGCGCAGCTGCTCGGAGCTTCTCGAAAAGCGGGTCAAGCGCGTGGCAGGGGAGCGCGCGCGCCTGACCACCACCTTGCGCCAGCGTCACTTCGAAGTGAGCGACAGCCAGGCCAACTTCGTTTGGGTGGCCCATCCGGCGCTCGACGGCGGCGAGTTGTCGGCGCGCCTCGCCCGCGCCGGGGTGATCGTGGCGGCCGGGGCGGCGCTCGGCGAGCCGCGCCACGTGCGCATCGCGATCCACGACGAGGCCGCCTCTACGCGCTTGCTGAATTCGCTCGACCGGCTCGGCTAGACCGCACCCGCGTGGTGCGGGAGCGATGAATGTGGATCGCCGTTCGTTCCCTCCCGAGAGGGCACCTACCCAAAAAAAAGCTAGCCGGCCGTGCCCGACTGGCGCAGCAAGGCCCCGGTGGTCCCTTCGAGTATCTTGCGCCACGCCCCAACCTGCTCCTCCTCGGCCTCGAAGTGGTCGACGACGCGACGCACACGGCGCTCTGAGATCTCGATGCCGTGGCGCGCCCAGATCTCTTGAAAGCGCTCGTATTCGTCGAGCAGGTGATAGGTGACCGATTGGAAGCCGTGACGGGCGATCTCAATGCGCGAGGAGAAGCTCATGATCGAGGTCTCGAACATCAGAGAGTCTGTCGGCTCGGGCTCGATCAAGACGATGTCCACGCCCGGATAGCGCTCCTCCCACTTGCTCGCCAGCTCGTGCAGCCGGCGGTGGCCCAAGAGCTTGAAGGCTTGGTAGCCGATCTTGGAGAAGCCCATATCCGAGATGCGTCGCGCGGGAGGCCCTTCACCGTCCTCAGGGCGCTCGTTGACGAAGGGTACGATCGGGTTGATCACGATCACCAGGTCCGCACCGGCCTCGACCGCGATGTCGAGGTTGGTGGTGGACACGATGCCGCCGTCGATCAACTCACGGTCGCCGACCTTGACCGGCGCGTAGACCATCGGCAGGGCGCCCGAGGCGCGCACGGCGGTGGAGATCGGCACGTCATCGAAGCCGTCGGCCCCAAATACGATCCGCTCGCAGGAGTCGAGGTCCGTGGCGACCAGGTAGAGCTCGCGGGCGAGCGCTCTGAAGTCGTCGGAGCGCCCGTCCTCGGCAAGCACCTTGCGCAGGTAGCGCTCGATGCCCTCACCGGTGTAGGCACCCGTCGGCAGGACCTCTGCCAAGCCGAGCAGTATGTCGATCAAGGACACTTGGCCCAGCTGTGGCAACAGCTGGCGTGTGAGCGAGGCCAGCTTCAAAGGCAGACGCACCCCGGTGCGCGCCAGCTCGGGGATGTTAAGGCGCAGAAGATCGCCTAGGTCGATGTCCCTGAACGCCTGAGGGCCCTGATGGGTGACGACCCGCATCATCTCCTCGGGAGTGACGCCGTTGGCGCACAGCGACGCCACGAAGGCGCCCGCGGAGGTACCGACGTAGACGTCGAACTGGTTGATGGTGCGATTGGCAGCCAGGAGATCCAGGGCGCGTAGGGCCCCGATCTCATATACCCCACCGGTGAAGCCACCGCCGCCGAGCACCAGGGCCGTCTTGCCGCGGCGGGGGGCTCTGCGCTTGGATGTTCGCGCAGGAGCGCTCCGCTTTGGGCGTCCGGGTGTTCTGGGACGCGAGGCGCCGTCGCCCGCCGCTTTCAAGTTGACAACTTCGCCCATGAAGACTGATTGTACGTACTGTTACGTGATTCCCCGAAGATACCGGGCACCGAGAGACCCACCCTACTGA
>DATMPT010000021.1:0-8707 GCA_035567355.1 Solirubrobacteraceae bacterium | reverse complement strand
CCTTGGGGTGCGAGCAGGCGTGCGTAGTCCGGGTAGTCGGCGACCACCAGGGTGAGGCCGAGCTGGATGTAGAAGCGCGCGGAGCGCTCGACATCGCGGGCCGCGAGCGTGACGTGGTTCAGGCGCACCGCGATTCCCTCAGCGCCAATGCGCGTCCTTGTTGGGCTGTACGCGTCCACCCTGGCTTGTGTGAAAGTCGGGCCGAAGGAGGTCATAGCCGACGAACTCGAACAGCCGGATGCCACCTTGGAATGGTTGTGGCAAGGTCGCCAGGCGGTTGACGCCGACACCGAAGGGCGGGGAGTCCTCGAATGCGAGCTCGGCGAATCCGCCCTGCGCAAACGTCTCGCGGATGTATGGGGTTAGGTCGGGTGGGTGGCGGTGACGGGTCCAGATCACGGCTGCTGCGGAAGCGCAGAGCGATGGCAGGTGGCGGACCGTGTTGGCGATGTCAGCGGCCGTGATGTTCCCGAACACCCCGCAGAGCAGGACTAGATCGGCTGGGACGGCGCCAGCGTAGGCGTCGGTGATCGACGCGTCCCCAGCCACCACCTTCACTCCGTCGAGCCCGGCTGCCATCGCGGCGCGGCGGGCGGCCAGCACGTTGTGCGCGTCGATCTCGACCAGGCGGGCCGTGACGTCCGCTCGCCGCGGATGGTCGGCGAGGGCGCCAATGAGATCGTGGCCTTGCCCGGCGCACACGCTAATGACCTTGACGGGGCCGGGCTCGGCACGCTCGAGGGCGGCGCGCACCTGCTTCTGCACCAGCACAAGGCGTTGGCCGAGCGCCGAGTTGGAGTCCCCATAGTCCTCGTGCCAGGCTTGCCAGTCCACTGACCCGCGAGTCTATGGCAGATCTCGAGGCTCGCCCGCGAGCAGCCGCGGACGGAGCAGTAGGCTGCTCGGCCATGACCGCTCCACTCAATGTGAGGGAGACGCGGCTTGCCGAGGTCGGTACTCGGATCGACTACTTCCACGATTCCTCGGACGAGCACCTCCGGATGCTGGGCGTCGATCGAGCACTCCTACCCACGCGGGGGGATTGGCAAGCGTTCTACGAGGAGGACTTCGCACGTCCCGACTGCAGCAGTTGCTTGTGGATGACCGCACCGCATGCGGTGCGGTCCCGACCGGTACATGTACCGGTCGGCCGGGCCGTGCATGCACGGCCCGGAACGGGGCCGCACATGTGCGGCCCCGCCAGTCGGCGCATGCGCCGACTGGAACAAAGAATGGACCACAAGGAGCGATCCACTGCCCCGAATCGAACCTTGCAGCGAGCCGGGTTTCGTTTCCTATTCACCCATGAGACAACTCCCAGTCCGATCAATTTTCCCCAGCTCGCGACCCGGTGGGTGCTCGACTGAATGGATACGCCACCGACAGGATGCAGTCAGCGAGTCGAGCTGTATGACGGGTATTGGCTGGCCGCTTCTGCTCAGGGCCGCGGCACCTGCTCGGGCAGAGCTTCGAGCAGCATCCCCTCGACGACGTCGCGGTATGGATCTCGCGAGCCAGGTACTCGGCGACAAGCTTGGGATCGGACCACTCGCCCAGCACGCCACGGACCATACCCACCGCGTCAATCCAAGCCGAGGAGCCGTGGCAGCTCATCCAGTGAGCGCAAGATCTCCGCTGCTCCCGCGTTGCGCAGCGCTCGCTCGTCACTGTCGGCGGCGTAACCCATGCCACGCATGCCGGCGGAGCTCGCGGCGGTGACACCGGAGGGCGTGTCCTCGACCACAACGCACCCAGCGGGCTCGGCTCCCATCGCCGCGGCCGCGTGCAGGAAAAGGTCTGGCGCGGGCTTTCCGTGAGCGACAGAGTAGGCCGAGAAGCGTGCGGTCTCCGGGAAGAGATGGTCAAGGCCGGTCAGCTCCAGCGACAAGCTAGTCTTTGAGAGCTTGCCCTGTGAAGCGACGCACACCTTGACCCCGGCCGCTGCGATCCGCGGCACCGTCTCGGCTGCTCCCGCCACAGGTTCGAGCTCTCGGTGGAACGCCGTGGTGCGCTCGGCCTCGTAACGGGCCAGCCAATCTTGCGGGAGGGCGCGGCCGAGCTTCTCCTCCGCCCGGGAGATTACGTCGGCGAGCAGCAGACCCTGGTAGTCGCGCCGCGCCTGCGCCAGTGTGGTCGGCAGGCCCTCGGCGGTCAACATCCCGGCGAGCACGCGATTGGAGATCACCTCGCTGTCCACGAGCACACCGTCACAGTCGAAGATGACCAGCTGCGGATCGCGCCACACGGCAGGCGACGATATAGGTCGCGATCATCAAGCGGCGAGTCCGCCCGACATGCGCTGATACAGAGCCCACCACCTTACGCCCATCACGGATCGCCTACACCGAGATCTGCCTTGCGGCGTGCTCGAGCGGCTCTCCAAAGCTCGCCACGAGCGCCTCCATCGTGTAGGCACCAACGGGGGCGGTGAGCTCGACGGCGAGGATCGGCTTGTCGATCCAGCGCGTGAGCGGCGCGGCGATCGACCGCGCGCGAGCAGTCTCGCTGATCGCTATTCCCTCCTCGATAGCCTGCTGCACGTCGGCGGCTGTTTTGAGTTCGACCTCGATCTCGTCGGTGTCATACCCGTCCATGCCCGTGGGGGAGAGCTGGTCGCGGAACTCGATCACGGGCAGCACGCCTTGGAGCTCGCTGTCGAGCAGGCAGGAGAGCAGCGCCTTACCGAGCGCCGTGTCGTGCACCGACACGGACGCACCGACCATGAGGTCTCCATCGGCTACGAACTGTCCGGTGCGATGACCGTGTAGCCGGTGGATGTAGACGGCACGCTCCCCATCGAGCATCCCAACGTTGATCGCGTGCCCGGTCTGTGAACGGAGGTCTTCGAGGATCGCACGAGCTGGATGCGCGCGACGGATCGTGTCGATCGCATTCATGCCCGGTTGTCCTGCGCCGCGCGCGAGCCGATACCGGCGCTTGTGGTCCTGCTCGAGCCAGCGAGCGTCCCACCTCCGCATCGCCCTCGATGACGAGAATCCGCCCAGGGCCGCGTTTGTCTGCATGCGTGAGCGACTGCTCCGCGTGCTCGGCGCGATTGGCATCACTCATCGCGACGGCCCTCTTCGATCTCGATGCGACCGACGAGGTCCTTGATGGCCGCTGCGAACTCGCGCAGCGCGAGCACCCGCTTGATCGTCGCCTCGCGCTTGGGCGGTTCGGCCTGCTCGGCGCGTTCGGCGTCGACCGCGTCGGCTTCCTTCAGGTCGTCCTCGCCGACCAGCAGCCGAATGGCGAGCGCCTCGCTCACCGTCCTGTGGTGTTGGCGCAGGTCGAGCCTGATGGCTGCAGGCTGCTTGGGCTCGCCCCAGCCGATTAGGTCGAGTACCGCCGAGGTGCGTTCACAGCGCTCGCGGTGCTCGGCGTACCACTCGGGATGGCGCTCGCGCCCGCACCGTTCAGTTGTCTGCGAGACGCCCTGCGCGGCGTCACCGAGCACGCTGTGCAGACCGTTGCGCAGCTCGCTTGCCATCTCGGCGGGCACGGTGATGACCGCATCCGAGCGTCCCGTTGATCGAGATCGCTTTCCGGTCCCGCGTCCTGACTTGTCATCTTTTCGACATCACGCCGCTCCTTCGCTCGGGCGACACCGAGGAGCAGAACCGCGATCAGCCGCATGCCATGACCCGCCGCGCGAACAGCACAGCGCTGCGGGACAATCAGCGGTGCATCGAGGCCGTTTTCCTCGGTGCCGGCCCCGGGGCGTTACCAGCGCCGCCGGGGCCACTTATGTTCGTTGGACGTCGGCGACCATAGCTCCGCGCGCGCGCTCAATCGAGCCCCGATCGCCGGTAATCCACGGCAATCGGGCACAATCCCCACGATCTCAGGCACTAGCCTGAGATCACCGACGACATACAGCGATCCCCGCCGATCCCGCGCCGCCAAAAGCGGCCCAGGTGCAGGGATCTTTAGAAATGGAGCTAGCGAGACTCGAACTCGCGACCTCCTGGGTGCGATCCAGGCGCTCTCCCAACTGAGCTATAGCCCCGCATGCCCACACCCAGGCGTGAGCAACGGCCTGGAAAGTGTAGTGGAGTGAGGCCAGTCCAGGATGGCGTTCGTCGTCGCGAGCGACCTTGCGACGTCGGCGTCGCCGCTCGCTTGTATCTGATGCGACACGAAATGATGGCGCAAGTGATAGGTATGAGCAACTCTGCCCGTTGGCCCGGTATGGTTTGTGGGCGCAAATGGGATTGCTCGACGACGCCATCCGTGAGCATTTGGAGCTCAAGCGTCTCACGGGAGCCGACCCGGGTGATGTGGCCCGAGATGAACGAGCCGCGCTGGGGCCTGTACGCCGTGGAGGCGAGGCGGAGCCTGGGGATCCGCAACCGGAGAATGCCGTGGCAGCTAACTTCGACGATTCGTCCTCTACAACTCATGGGGCTGCTCCGGCGGACGACCCCTCAGTGGGTCAAGAGACGATCGAGATCAACATGGAGGTCGAGCTCGCCGCATCGGATACCGGCCGCGACTCTGCATCAAGCAACCCTGCGCGCACAGAGCCAGTGGCGCATCCGGCACACGCTCAAGGATCCGGCGGCGAATCGCTCGAATGGGAGATGCCGAGCGACCGTCGCGTCGAGTCCGAGCGTGGAGAGGGATCTCGTGGCGCCCGGGAGTCTGGCTCGGAGACCGTACAGGGAGTGGATGAGTCGGTAGTAGACGAGTCGGTGGAGGATGTGCTCGAGGAGACGCCCGACTTCCTGCGTGACACGCCCGAGCAGGAGCGGCTCTGGTTTGAGCAGCGCCCCCCGCGCGACTTCGATTTCAACGAGTAGACCGTCCTCGACTTCCATTGACGGCGCACTGGAGAGGTGCACGTCGGATGGCCCGCGCGACGATTGTTGCCCTACACTCGGAACCTGCGGGGCCATAGCTCAGCTGGGAGAGCGCCTGCTTTGCAAGCAGGAGGTCGCCGGTTCGATCCCGGCTGGCTCCATTTCAGACAGTTATCTGCGTGCGGGCTCTGGCCCCTTAGCTGGGACTCGCAAACGCAAGAAGTCCCACACCACATCTCGGACTGCCCCAGCCCGAATCAACCAGTCAGGGACGTCAACGGCTCGCGCCGCTCTTAGCGCACACAAAGGACGAGGAGCGGATTATTTCAGTCAGACGCGATTCAAGATTGTTTGGGTTACCAATCATCGGCGGCCATTGCCTTTTATATGTCGGTCCAATGTATCGAGCACAACTGTGCGACGAACTCACTGTGAGTAGCTAGACCCTATGGCGGTTAGCCCGTGGGGTTGACCGCCATAGGGTCTAGCCGCACTGAGGGCTGGGAGTCGCTCACATTGACCTACCCACGTATCGAAGAAGTGGGAGCACGTCACGCAGATCGTCGGTGTCGAGGGCGTGCGTGGCCGCTGCACGGGCGTCGGGGGTAGCGTTCAGCGCGATCGACATGCCAACGCGCTCAAACAGCGGAACGTCCGAGCGAGAGTCGCCCACCGCCGCCACCTGGCTCATCAAATAACCGTTGCTCGTGCACCATTCCTCTACGAAGCGCGCCTTGTCGAACTCATTGAAGTAGCGAGTCACGGTGCCCGAGAGCACCCCGTCGGTCACCTGCATCTCCGTCCCGCTAGCCGCGGCGAAACCATAGCGCTCCCGCAACATCTCGGCCACGAATCTCAATGTGACCGTTCCCAATAGCAGACTGGCCCCGGCAGCGGTAAGCGCTCGGAGGGTCTCGGCCATGCCGTCAATCCAGGTGCTGGTCGCCAGGACCGCCCAGGCGTCGGCCGTGCTCTGTCCCGCCAACCATCTCGCAGACCTGTCGGCAACTACGCTGTTGGATATCTCGTGGGCGTGAAACGCCCGCTCGAGCTCTGCCATCTCCTCTGCCTGCCCGAGCCATTGCGCGAGGAGCAACGACACGGTCGTGCCGCGCAGCAGAGTCCCATCCAGGTCGAAGACAACGACTGGATAGATGCCCGGTTCCCCCACGAATGGATCATAAGCTCATGTGCTCACGACCGTCCCGCCGAAGAGCGCATCCCTACCGCGCCCTCCAGCGACATCTGCCCGCCGGGCAGCCACGCAACGCGGTTCGTATTGACTTCGGTTGGCTCCTTTTAGACACTTGTCTGCTTTCACTGCCTGGGTCTAGGTTTCGAGCGATGTGAGATCTCGTGCGTATCCCACCTATTCGGCTCCGTCAAGCGACATTCGCCCGCCTGGTAGCCGCGCAAACCGGTTCGCATTGACTTCGGCTGGCTCCATCGGAGGAAGTGCCTGCAAATCAATGGTTTCTGGATGACAGGTGGTACTCAATTGGTGCTCGGTTTTGGAGAAGAGTACCGCGGGCGAGTACCACATCGGGCCTTATTTTGCGGGAAACCGAGCGTCGAGCCTCTTTCAGGCAGGAGGTTGATTTAGATCCAGGCACGATTGGGATAGAGCAAGCGGAAATCAACGCGAACCGCATCGCTCCACGAGGTGAGTGGAGGCCAGCCGGGGCCACCATAGCTCGTAGTGCTCGCCTACGATGAGGCGTTAGTTAGCTATGGCGTAAGCGGAAGGTCGTCGTGGCGATTAACCGACACGAACTCCGGGGTTGGGCCTCCCCACCAGTGGAGCCGGTGGGCGCTAGGTGAGTGCTGTGCAAGGTATCCGCGCATAAGAGTTCGCCCGGCAGGGTCCGTTATTGGGTCAGCATTGCCACCAGCATCACGACGCACTGGGTGAGCGTTGAGCCCCACCGCGTCAGCCGCGCGTCCGCTGGCTACCAATGACATAGCGCGCCAGCATGTACCCGCGCGGCCACCCTCTCGATCGTAGCTGAGGGTATACAGGCTCGCGACAAACCCGTCGCTAATCTGAAACCTCATCTCACTGGGCTCCAGCCCAAGCATGGTACGGCCAAATGCCTCAACCGCAAAGCGTGGTGTATCGACTAGACGTTCTGGTCGAGACAAGAGCAGTCGATAGATATCGACAGGTGCGCAGCAACCGTCTAGTTGCTCCCGCAAGACAGATTCCTCCTCGTCTAGGCCAAGTAGCTCGCCTCGTTCCTCATATAGTCCGATCTCGGCGCGCACTTCGATCGAATCAACCTGGGAGCTCCACGAGCGCTCCTCCGTTAGGACGAACGCACTGTCTCCGGCTTCACGTCGAGCCAGTGCTAGTTCCGCCAAATGCTCCGTGTATGTCACCCTTTGGGCTGGCCGAAAGCCTGGGGCAATGTACTCCGGGCTAGCAGCTGTACTGACTAGCGCAACCGTACCGTCGTCGAGCGCCACTGGAGATAGCCGCCCTCGCAACTCCTCCACGAGGATCGTCAACTCGTGGTGTCCGAACGGACTGCCCTCCGCCGCGAGTGCCGCAACCACGCGGTCTCGCTCGTCCCACCACGCCGCCAGCGCCTGCGAATGCAAAGTGCTCGGACATGCGATAGGCATCCCGCTACGAGACACAAGATCCGTCCATTCCCGCACCCTGATAACCCAGGTACCAGTTGTCAAGACGGCACCGTCAGGCGGGAGCAAGAGAGCCGGATCGAAGGAGCCGCGCAACACAGTTCACCCGGCCGACTGCTCCTGGCCTGCTCGCGCAATGGCCTCGATCTCGCGAGACGCGGTGTCAAGAAACCCTTGCGGCCAGCCAACCATGGCACCGCCGGCACCTATCTGATGGGTTCTCACAGTGGAACTTGCTCCCTCGCGCTCGAAGAAGAATAGACGGACCTGACGAGTTACATCACTGTCAGGCTCTGCCGCCGCACGGCGCCGGAGGCGATTTACCAAGTACTCGCTGTGCGTCTCGATTATCACTTGGCGGCCCGTCCGCGCGAGGGCCAAGAAGAAGTCCCCTAGCGACGCCTGGACATCGGGATGCAGGTGCAGCTCTGGCTGCTCAAAGAGAAGTAGCGAGCCTGGGTCGGCTATAAGGCCTAGAACGATTATCGGAAGGGCCTGAGATACGCCGACACCGACGGTTGTAAGGTCAAGATCGCGGGTGACTCCCTCAATGGCCACGTGAAGCTCGTATCCGAGCTTGCCTTGCTCCTTGGAGTGAACAGATGACAGAAGGTTCATCTCGCTAACCCACTCGTTGACCGCCTCGCCAAGCCGCTTCCGACGTCCAGCGCCACCGCTAGGGGGAGGTGACACCACAAATCTCTTGGCCTGTGCGCTCAACACCGCCGCCGTGAACTCGCCGTTGCGACCGACAGAAGTTGTCGACATCGCGAGAGGTAGCTCATAAAGCGGCTGTGGCGCCGCCCGGAGCGGGCCAAGATGGAACACATTCTCCGCGAACCAACGCCTAGCATAGTCGAGGCTGGCACTCATGTTACCCGGTAGTCCGGCGGCCTCGCCTGTTCCAACAAACGGCATCTCCCGCTGATTTGCAACGTACCACGGGTTGCCAGAGAAGTTGGAGAGTAGTTGACGTACTGATGCCGACACAGCCGGAATGAGCTCAAGTACGTCGATCTTATCCCCATCAGTAATGGTCGACGCCTCTTGAGCTCCCAGGGTCTCCTCAACATAACGACGAATAAACGTGACCGTCTCTGGCTCCAGGACAAAGGTCTTTATGTTTGGCCATGGATCAGTAGGATCGAGTTCATAGCGCGTAATCAGGAATCGCATAGTCGTCAACTCGTTCTCGACAACGTTGGCGACCCGCCATACGTCGGCCGGGAGAAACTGACGAATCAGGACGCCAACGCTATTGC
>DATMPT010000020.1:0-7646 GCA_035567355.1 Solirubrobacteraceae bacterium | reverse complement strand
CTGGCATGCCCGTCACCTTCGTCTTCGCGTTGAAGGCCCCCATCAGCCCCTGCTCGGCGGCAGAGCCCTGTGGCGGCATCAGGCCGATCTGGCGCGCCACCGTCAGGCCGTCGGAGAACGCGTCGTTTGCCTGCACCTTCCCGTCGCGCACGGTCAGGACGTCCACGCCTTCGAGTTTCAACGGGCTGCCCGTGGCCTTGACGCCGTTCAGCGAACCGGGTCCGGCGAAGGTGCCCGTGATCGCCCACTGCACCGCGCAGCGCTCGCCCTCGGTGGTCGTCTCCACGACCTCCATCCTCATATCGGGCATCGCTTCGATCAGGCTGCCGATGAACTCCCTCACGCCCTCGGGTGCGAGTACGTCCACCTGGCCGCGCACGTACTCGCGCCCCCCGTCGGCCCACAATGCCACGGCCGCGTCCACGTCGCGCGCGGCGATCGCCTCAAAGTAGCGCCGCGCCACCGCCTCGGTGCCCTTGCCGGAGGTGCCCTTCCGCTCGCTCGCCGCCTTGTGGATGTTGGCCGCCGCCTCCTGCACCTTGGCGGCGGCCTTGCCCTCAACCCCGTCTTGCTCCGCCATCGCAATCTCCTTTGCCGCCGACCTATGAGTCTAGGGCGCGTCGTGCTCCGGCGCGAGTCCCCTAGTAGTCTCCGCGCCGGTGACCGACGTGGCCCGCCAACGCGAGCTTGGAAGGGGCGAGCGCGTACTGCCCGGCGTGTATCGCCTGCGCTTGCCCTTGCCTTGGCCCGGCGTGCCGCATGGCAATGCCTGGGCGGTCAAGGCCGGGGACGGCGTCGTCCTGTTCGACACTGGCTACCACGAGCGCCCGCGGGAGGGCGAACCCGGCTCGATGGTCCAGCTGGAACGCGCGCTCGGCATGTGCGGGCTCACGGTGCAGGACATCCGCCTGGTCGTGTGCACTCACGCCCACTCAGACCACTACGGCCAGGCCGCCGCGATCGTCGAGCGGGCCGGCTGCGAGCTGTGGATGCACCCCAAATACGAGCACATGGCGGTTGACGAGCAAGACCCCAAGGCGACCCTGGAACGACGCATCGAGGTGGCGCGCCAGTCGGGTGTCCCCGAGGAGCCGCTGAGGCGTTTTGCCGAAGAGCGCGAGCACCACGAATCGGGTATCTCGGGCGTGATTGCGCCCGACCGCGAGCTGTTGCCCGGCGTGGTCGTCCAAACCGACCTGGGACCTTGGGATGTGTACGAGACGCCCGGTCACGCCCCTTCGCACGTGTGCCTGTTCCAGCCCGAGCGGCGCTTGCTGATCTCTGGCGACCACCTGCTCGGGCGCATCTCGCTGTTCTTCGACATGGGCTACTCGCCAGACCCGGTCGGCGAATTCATCTCCTCCCTGGACGTGGTGGAGCGCTTGGGCGCGCGCCTGTGCCTGGCCGGGCATGGGCGCACGTTCACCGATGTCCATGCCCACATCGCGGGCAACCGTGCTTTGGTGGCAGAGCGCTTGGAGAAGGTCGAGGCCGTCATCGCGTCCGAGCCACTCACGGCGTTCGAGGTAATCCCGCGCATCTACTCCGATGAGCTTGCCTCACATGGAGGGCCGTGGCTCTTGTCGGAGACACTGGCGATGCTCACCCACTTGGAGGCCAGCGGCCGCGCCGAGCGCATCCTCGGCGAGCCCGAGCGTTGGAGCACAGGCACGCACGCCCCGGCGTAGGCCCGTCAGGGCCGGAGCCATCCCAACCTTGACACGCTCGTGTTAGGCTTTGCCGATGCGGATCGATGAGCTGCTCGCCGGATCCGAGCCGGTCTTCTCGTTCGAGTTCTTCCCGCCCAGGACACCCCAGGGAGAGGAGAACCTGTACGCGGCGCTGGCCGAGCTGCGCACCTTGGACCCTTCGTTCGTGTCGGTCACCTACGGCGCCGGCGGCTCCACCAGGGCCAAGACGATCGAGATCGTCAAGCGCATCCGCGAGGACTACGGCCTGGAGGCGATGGCTCACTTCACGTGCGTCGGCGCCACCGTGCCCGAGCTGCGTGCCACCTTGGACGAGATGCAAGCCGCCGGCATCGACAACGTGCTCGCGCTGCGCGGCGACCCCCCCGCGGGCGAGGAGGCATGGGTCAAGACCGACGGGGGCCTCGAGTACTCACGCGAGCTGGTCGACCTGATCCGCGCCGACTACCCCTTCGCGATCGGCGCCGCCTGCTTCCCCGAGACCCACATCCACGCGGTCTCCCCCCAAGCCGACATCGACTACCTGGCCGAGAAGGTGTCCGGCGGCGTGGACTTCCTGATCACCCAGCTGTTCTTCGACAACGGCCTCTACTTCGACTTCGTGGCGCGCGCCCGCGCAGCCGGCATCGGGGTGCCGATCATCCCGGGCATCCTGCCGGTCACCCAGATCGGCCAGCTCGAGCGCATGACGCAGATGTGCGGTGCCTCGATCCCCGCGGGCCTGCGCCGTGAGCTGCACGCGCGCGAGTCCCAGCCCGAGGCCGTGATCGACTTTGGCGTCGCCTACGCCACGCTCCAGTGCGCAGAGTTGCTCGCCGCCGGGGCGCCCGGAATCCACTTCTACACACTCAACCGCTCACCCGCCACACGCGCCATCCTCGGTGCCTTGAAGCTCGCGCGGCCGTGGCAGAGGGGTGCGCGCGCGGGCACGCCCGGAGGGTTGAGCATCCCGGCGAGCTAGGACTCGCGCGCGGGCGCGCCTGAGGGTTGGCCGAGGGTAGGGCATCCCGGCGAGGTGACTCGCGCGCGGGCGCGCGCACGCGCGCGGCGCTACGCCGATTCGATCTCCAACCCCTCCGCCACCCGCGGCGAGCCGTCCGGCGCCTCGTAGCGCACGTCCACCGAGTCGTCTTGTTTGTAGGTTCCCACGCCCCAGGCGCCCAAGAGCCAGCGGCGCTTTGAGATGTGGTCCTTGCGCAGCTCCTTGTCGAACATCAGGGTGTGCCCCTTCGCCTGGAAGTCGATGCCTTCGCGCTGGGGCACACCGTTGACGAACACCTGGTAAGGCGAGCGCACCGCGCTTGGCAGCTTCACGATCGACTTGGCCATGCCCTGATTATCTACCCGGCGCAACGCTTACGCTCTGGGGGTGGCTACCCCTGAGGGCACAGGCGAGATCGAGTACACGGTGCGCCGCTCCACGCGCGCGCGCAGGGTGAGGGTCAACGTGCGGGCCCACACCAACGTGGAGGTCGTCCTGCCAACGCACGCGCCCGAGCGGGCCGCCGCGGCTGCCGTGCGCGAGCTGGCTCCCTGGATCGAGCGACGCCTCTCCGAGGGCCGCCAAGCGCTCGCGCGCGTGGCTGAGAGAGCTGGGACCGTCCCCTACTTGGGCACGCCGCTCGTGCTCGTCCCTGAGCCTGGGCGTACCCGTGCCCACAAGAAGGGGGAGAGGCTGTTCGTACCCTTGGGCGACCATCGCCCTGCTGTTGAGCGCCTCTATCGCAGGCTCGCGCGCCCCGAGATCGCGACTCGCCTGGACGCGGCCGTGGAGGAGGTAGGGGTCTCCTACGGCGGCCTCTCGATCCGTGCTCAGAGCACCCGCTGGGCCTCCTGCTCGGCCAAGGGGGCGATGAGCTTCAACTGGCGTCTCTTGCTGGCCCCCGAGCCGGTGCTCGACTATGTCGTCTGGCACGAGGTCTGCCACCTCGACGTCCGCGACCACTCCCCCCGCTTCTGGGCCTTGGTCGAGAGCCGCTGTCCCGGCTGGCGCGAGCAGCGCGACTGGCTGCGCCGCTACGGGGCGACGCTCGTGCTCTAGCCGGCCGAGCTCCTAACTCCAAATTTGCCCAAGTACCTGGAGCTATGCGCTTGGGTTGCTCAGCGCCGACGGTCAATCGGCACGTACTCCCGGTCGCGCTCGCCCGTGTAGATCTGGCGCGGGCGCGCGATCTTTTGCTCTGAGTCCTGCACCATCTCCAACCACTGCGCGATCCAGCCGCTGGTGCGCCCGATCGCGAACATGACCGGGAACATCGCCACCGGCAGGCCGAGCGCCTCGTAGATCAGGCCCGAGTAGAAGTCCACATTGGGGTAGAGCTTGCGCGAGGTGAAGTACTCGTCGTCGAGCGCTCGCTTCTCCAGCTCCGTAGCGATGTCCAGCAAGGGACTCGTGCCCCGCACCTCGAACACCGCATCCAGATGCTCCTTGATGATCCGTGCGCGCGGGTCGTAGTTCTTGTAGACCCGGTGCCCGAAGCCCATCAGACGCTCGTTGCCCGCCTTCACACTCTCCAAGAAGTCCGGGATGTTGCGCTGCGAGGAGATCCTGCGCAGCATCCGCAGGGCCTGCTCGTTGGCCCCACCGTGCAAGGGTCCATACAGCGCGGCCACGCCGGCAGCCACGGCCGTGTAGGGGTCGACCTGGGTCGAGCCGACGGACCTGACCGCGCTGGTCGAGGCGTTCTGTTCGTGGTCGGCGTGCAAGATGAAGAGCACGTCCAGCGCCTTTTCCAGCCGCGGATCGGGCTGGTACTTCAGCTCGGTCATCTTGTACATCATCCCCAGGAAGTTGCCCGCATAGGCGAGGTCGTTGTCGGGGTACACGTACGGCTGGCCCATGTTGTGCCTGAACGCGAACGCCGCCAGCGTCGGCATCTTCGCGAGCAGCCTGATGATCTGGATGGCACGGACCTGCTCGTCGTGGATCTTGTTGGCGTCTGGGTAGAAGGTCGAGAGGGCGCCGACCGAGGCTACGAGCATCCCCATCGGGTTGGCGTCGTAGCGGAAGCCCTGCATGAAGTCCTTCACGTTCTCGTGCACGAACGTGTGGATCGTGATCTCGTACACCCACTCGTCGAGCTGCTGCTGGGTCGGCAGTGCGCCGTTGATCAGCAGGTAGGCGACCTCCAGGTAGCTGGACTGCTCGCACAGCTGCTCGATTGAGTAGCCCCGGTGCTGCAGGATCCCGGCCTCGCCGTCGATGTAGGTGATCGCGCTGCGGCAGGCGGCCGTGTTCAAGTAGGCGGGGTCGTAGGCCATCAGGCCGAAGTCGTCCTCGCCCGTCTTGATCTGGCGCAGGTCCATCGCGCGCACGGTGCCATCTGTTACGGGCAGCTCATAGATCTTTCCGGTGCGGTTGTCTGTGACCGTCAATGTCTGCTCCGGCTGCCCGCCCCCCGCGACGGGGGCACCGTCGGTCGTCCCCTGCTGAGTCTGCGTCTCGGTGCCCATCTTTCCTCCAGTCGGCCGTGGCTGTCTATCCGATTATGCCCACCCCGAGCCGGGGATCGGCGCGCAAGCCTCCAAGCGACCGGCGCGGAGTCGCTAACGCTGGACGAGCCGGCTGTGCGCCGTGACGGTGCGCACGCGCCGGGGCGGCAGGAGCGGGGGGTCTCCGTGCGGCCCCCGGCGAGGGGAGCGCGGCAGGCGGGCGCGAGGATGACGCGGGTGCAAGGGGCCGGGACGGGGGCCGATCCCACCGTCCTGTCCGGTGACGTCCTCGGGCGCTTCGCGCACGGCCCAGCGCACGATCAAGAAGAGCGCCACGATCGGGATCTTCAGGATCGCCATCAACCAGATGAAAGTCCAGACATCCACCTCGGTTTGATCCTATACCCACCTCACGGCGGGCACAAGCCTTCGGGGGTGTGTCGCCTGACCGGCGATGAGTGCGTCGGGAGGGCCCTGTCTCGCGGCACAAGCTTTTGGGAGTGTGCCGCCTGACAGAGCATGCGTCGGGAGCGCTCCTGTCTCGCGGCACGAGATTTTGGAGAAGTGTGCCGCCTGAGGGATCACATGCATCGGGAGGCTCTCGTTCACGGTTGGCACAAGGTCAGCCGCGCAGTTGCGGCGGGGCGCCGCCGAACCGGGTGATCGCGCGTAGCTCCTGTACGCGGGCGTGGATCTCCTCCCCGGTTAGCCGCTCCACACGCTCAGTGCCGAACTCTTCCACGTTGAAGGACGCAAGGGCGGTGCCGTGAGCCATCGCGCCGCGCAGCAGCTCGTCTGAGGACTCCTCTTGGGAGTGGGCCGCGATGTAGCCGACGAAGCCCCCGGCGAACGTGTCGCCGGCGCCGGTCGGGTCGATCACATTCTCCATCGGATAGGCCGGCAGCGCGAAGAAGCTCTCCCCGGTGACAAGCGCGGCGCCGTACTCGCCCTGCTTGGCCACGATCGCGCTCGGGCCCTGCCTGCCGGAGGACGCTTTCCAAGCGAGGATCTCTCGCGCGGCCGAAACCAGGTTCGGCTTACCCGTCAGCTGGCGCAGCTCGGCGTCGTTGAGGATCAGGCAGTCCACGCCTTCGATCGCCTCCACGAGCTGTTCCCTGGCGATGTCGATCCACAGGTTCATCGAGTCGAGCGCCACGAACCGCGCATGCGGAAGCTGTGCGCGAACCTCGCTCTGCAGCTCGGGCTGGATGTTGGCCAAGAACAGCACCTCGCTCGCGCGCGAGCCGGCCGACAGCTTCGGCTGAAAGCCCTCGAACACGCCGAGCTGGGTATCGAGCGTCTCGCGCGAGTTCAGGTCCCAGCCGTACTCCCCGCGCCAGAAGAACGTCTTGCCGCCCGCGATGCGCTCGACGTCTGAGACGTCGATACCGCGGCGGCGCAGCACCTCGAGCTCCGACTCCCCAAAATCGTCGCCCACGGGCCCCACGACGCGAACCTCCTCGAAGAAGGAGGCGGCCAGCGCGAAGTGCACGGCGGCGCCGCCGAGCATCCGCTCGCGCTCCCCGAACGGGGTCTTCACGGCGTCGTAGGCGATCGATCCGACAACGGTGATTGGCATGGCGCGAGACCTTATAGCCTGACCGCCGATGCGCGCCATCCAGATAACCGAGTTCGGCGGCCCGGAGGTGATGAAGCTGGTCGAGCTGCCCATGCCCGAGCCCGGGCCGCGGGAGGTCCTGATCGAGGTGAGCCGCGCCGGCGTCAACTTCGCCGACACCCACACACGCAACAACTCCTACGTGCGTAAGGCGGTTCTGCCGCTCGTGCCCGGCGGCGAGGTGGCGGGTGTCGTCGTAGCCGCGCCCGGCGGCAGCGGCGTGAGCGAGGGCGAGCGGGTGATCGCGCTCACCGGCCTGGGCGGCTATGCGCAGTACGCGAGCGCCCCGCGCGAACACACCTTCGCGATCCCGGACGGCGTCGATGACGCCACCGCCCTCGCGCTGCTCATCCAGGGTACGACCGCCTGGCACATGTACCGCACGGCCGCCCGGGTGGCGAAGGGCGAGAGCGTGGTCGTGCACTCCGCCGCCGGCGGCGTCGGCTCGCTCGCGGTCCAGCTCGGCCGCCCGCTCGGCGCCGGCCGCGTGATCGCGGTCGCCTCGAGCGCCGAGAAGCGCGAGCTGGCGCTCGGGCTCGGCGCCGACGTGGCGATCGACTCGGACGTCGAGGGCCTGACCGAGCGCTTGATCGAGGCCAACCGGGGAGGTGAGGTAGACGTCGTCTTCGACATGGCCGGCGGCGAGACGTTCGAGCGCTCCTACCGAGCCCTGGCCCACTTCGGCAGGATCGTCGTGTGCGGCATCGCCTCGCGCCGGCCCAACCACATCTCGAGCGGCTCGCTCTTGCGCCACTCGCGCTCGCTGGTGGGCTTCTATCTATTTCATTGCCTGGAGCGCCCTGGCATGTTCACCGAAGCCTTGACCGATCTGCTCGCCCGTGCGGCCGCCGGTGAGCTGAAGGTCCACGTCGGAGCCACGTATCCCT
>DATMPT010000019.1:0-8982 GCA_035567355.1 Solirubrobacteraceae bacterium | reverse complement strand
ACCAGCGAGGATGACTTGGAGGGACCGGCGGCAGCCGAGCCCGTCGGCGTCGATTGAGCCAGCTGCTCGTAGGTGACCGCCTCGCGGCTGGATGCGGCCCGCTTGAGCACCCACTCCAAGGCGAGCATGTGGCTCGGGTCGTCCAGGTCTGAGGGGTGCAGGTCCAGACGCAGGGTCGAGCCCGACACGAGCGCGCCCGCGCGTAGCAGCGCCGGCGAGAGCGCCCTGCGCAGCCTGCCCGCGCTGGAGAGCGCGATCGGCGGGGCAAGCAGGTAGCGTCGTGGGTGGCCTGCCTGCTGGGGCCCGGCGGACCGCGCCGCCGCGGGCTGGGCCCTGTGCAGGCCCAGCAGCGCTGTCCACCAGTGGAAGCGTTCGCTCAGGGTCTGGCGCAGGGCCGGCGTGTAGGCATAGCCGGGCGCCACAAAACCACGCGGCTCCAGCCCGGCCAGCTTCAGGACGCGCCGTCCGGCATCCACCGCGCGGCGAGTCTCGAGCGGGTCGAGCCCCACGAACTCTCTTTCGCGATCGGGACCGATCGAGCGCAGCGCTTGATATGGCCCCCCCACCCCGCCCGCCCACGTGGGCGATCGCCTCGGGCGCAGGTGCTGGAAGCCGTGCTGGGCGATCGCATCGCCGCCGCGCTCGCGCTCGATCAGCCACCGCACCATCTCCGGCGAGCGCTCGGCCAGGGGGTGCAGGTCGCGCGCTGGGATGATCAAGAGGGTGACCTGGTCCACGCCGTGGTCGTCCAGCCAGTCGCGGATCAAGGCGCAGCGCTCGAACGTAGCCGGCTCGATGTCGTGGAGGGCGACGGCGAGCGTGCGGCGCGAGCCGGCCGTCTGCCCCCTGCCGTTCATGCGGCCAGGCGGTTGCCGTCGAGTGAATCCCGTGTGCAGCCGGCAAGCGCGCGAGTGTAGCCAGCGCCGAGGTGCTCCAGTGCGCGCTCCCAGGTGCGCTCGCGCACCGCGCTCGAGCCGGCCCGGGCGAGGCGCTCGCGCAACAGGGGCGAGCCGGCGAGCTCGACCAGGGCGTCGGCCATCTGTGTGGCGTCGGCTTCGCGCAAGAGTCCGCTCACGCGATCCTCCACCAGCGTGAGCGGTCCGCCCGCGGCAACGGCGAGGACCGGCAGGCCGGACGCTTGGGCCTCGAGGATGACCTGGCCGAATGTGTCGGTCGAGCTGGGGAACAGGAACACGTCGGCCGAGGCGTACGCACGCGCCAGCTCGGTGCCGTCGAGCCAACCCAGGAATGTCGCGTGCTCGCCGACCCCGTTGCGCAGACGCTCCTGCTCGGGGCCACCCCCAGCCAGCACCAGGTGCAGCCGCGGGTCGCGCTCTCGCGCTGCAAGGAACGTATCGACGAGCAGCTCGGCGCCCTTCTCGTTTGTGATCCTGCCGACGTAGAGGACGTCGATGCGCCCGTCGTGGCGCGGCTCGCGCAGCGCCGGGGCGAAGCGAGAGGTGTCCACGCCGCGGTCCCACCTCATCACCTTCTCCCTGGTCATCCCGATCGAGGCGAGCGCCTCGTCGGAGGCTGGGCTGGGGGAGAGCACCAGGTCGCATGAGCTGTAGAAGGCGGCGACAGCCAGTCCCATCGCGTCCGCCAAGGATTGGCTGCGGGAGCGAAGCTTCGCGTAGGCGGTCAGCTCGGTGTGGTAGCTACCCACGAGCGGAAGCCCGAGTGCACGAGCCAGCAGCGCCCCGGCCACGCCGACAGGTCCCGGCGAGCACACGTGGAGGGCGTCGAAGTCGCCTTCGGCAAGGGTTTGGACCGCCGCCGAGAGGCTCGGCACGCCGATCCTCAGGCCCGGGTAGTAGGGCACGTCGAGCTCCGCCACCGCGGAGAGGCGACGGTCGACGTCGGGGTCTGTCGCCACCACCTCGATCTCGAAGCCGGGCACGCCGCGCCGGCGGATCTCCTCGATGGTGCGGCTCACGCCGTGCGTCGAGCCGATCCCGTCGGCCAGGATCGCCACGCGCGGCAGCTCGCCGTCGGAGGTGGCCGCGTAGCGCGCGAGCTTGGCCTGCTCTTTGGCCAGGAACGCCGTGGCTGGGGCGTAGGGGATCGCCGCGATGCAGCTCTCGAACAGGCGGTCCGCGGCGTCGCCCAGCTCGAGCTCGTGGACCGGGGCGAGTGTCGCCCCGGCGCCGGCGCCCCCGGAATCCGAGTCGGCGCCGAGCGGGCCGGCCTTGGACTGGGCGTCGATTGCCCTCACGGCTGTGGTGACCGCCTCGCGAAGCTTGTGCTCGTGCAGGCGACAAGCTCTGCGGTACAGATCGGAGTGGCTGAAATCGTCCTCCTGCATGTATGCGATCAGGCCGCCTTCATCGAGATGGTCGAGCTCAACCGCCGCCAGCCACGCGCGCAACAGGCAGCGGGCGTCGGCGGGTGAGAGGTCGGCGCCGGTGGCGCCCTCGCGTGCGTCACCCTCCTGAAGCAGGCGCTGCACCATCGTCATCACTCGCTTGGGGTCAAGCCGCGCGGGGTCGCCGTCGTGCTCGTCGTGGCCGAGCGAGCGCGCGGCCAGGGCTATCGCCGCGTGGGCCCACTTGGCGGCGCTGCCCTGCTTGCCTTTCGCATGTACCTTGCCCGCTCGCAAGTGCCCCAAGAACTCCTCCGGCGTGGCCGCCGCGGGAGCCTCGGTCCAAGTCCGCCCGATGTCAATCCCGGCGTGATCGTCGCTGCCGCCGATGCCTGTGCCGTCGAGTGTCGCCACGTACATGGCGGCCGGCCTGTTGAGCTCGCGCGCGCGAGCCCCGTTGCGCGTCTCCCAGACCTCGAACAGCTCGGCGAGGCGGCGCCTGTGACGGGCGGTCAGCGGCGCCCCCACGGCGTAGTAGGGGTGGGCCAGGGCGCAGGCGATATCCCGGTCGTACAGGTACATCGCGCACAGCTCCACGTCGCCTTTGTTGGCCTGCAGCCACGCGTGATCCTCAGGCGCGATCCCGTAGCAGAGCACGTGCACCGCCTGGGGCTCGCTCCGGAAGTGGGCGGTCAGCTCCTCGGAGATGAACACGTCCGGCCGGTCGGCGATCTCGAGCACCCCGTCGATCGTGTCGTGGTCGGTGATCGTCACGAAGTCCATCCCCCTGCGCTTGGCCAGCGCGTAGACCTCCTCAGGAGGCGTCGCGCACTCCGGCAGCCCCAGCGCGCGCTGCACGCCGAGCCTGGATACCTCCGAGGCGGTGGAGTGGCAGTGCATGTCGACCCGTGTGGTCGAAGCATGCGTGTCCGCTTGCACGGTTGAACCCTGTATGTCGACCCGTGTGGTCGAGCGTTCCATTTCAATTCCTCTCGGTCTTTTCTCGTATACCAAGAGGTTCTTCCTGCAAATCGCCAACTTTGTGACCAGTCGGGGACTATCGTGTGAACGGTCGGTGAACGTCAACTATCCAATCCTGAGCAAACCGTGACGTTGCGACCGTTTGCCAGGTTCGCCGACCACCTCGGGCGCCATCATCGGCGCCAACACGTAAGCTGTCGCCGCGATGCACGACCCCATCTCCTACTTCCAGGCGATCATCCTTGGCCTCACGCAAGGCATCGCCGAGCCGTTCCCCATCTCGAGCCTCGGCCACGCGGTGGTGCTGCCGGGCTTGGCGGGCTGGAACATCCACCAGGAGGCGCCTTACTTCCTGACGTTCCTGATAGCCACTCACCTCGCCACGGCGATCGTCTTGTTGCTGTTCTTTTTCAAAGACTGGATCAGGATCGTCAAAGGCATCTTCCGCTCGCTGCAGATGCGCGAGATCCGCGAGGACGATGTCGATGCCCGTCTCGGGTGGCTGCTCGTCGTCGGCACGATCCCCGTCGGAATCATCGGCTTGCTGCTGCAAGAACCGCTGCGCAAGCTATTCGCTTCGCCGTCGGTCGCCGCGGCCTTTCTGATCGTCAACGGAATCGCATTGCTTCTGTTCGAGCGCCTGCGCAAGCGCCCACCGCGTCCTGGCGACTACCTGGGCGATGGCGACGCGCGAATCGCGCGGCTGAGCTGGCGCCAGGGCACTGCGGTCGGCGTCTCGCAGGCCGCGGCGCTGATCCCGGGTATCTCGCGCTCGGGCTTCTCGATGGGTGGCGGCCTGCTGGTCGGGCTCTCAAACGAGGATGCGGCCCGCTACAGCTTCCTGCTCGCGACCCCGGTGATCTTCGCGGCGGCCGCCCTGAAGCTGCCGGAACTGTTCGGCTCGCAGGGCAACGGCGTGCGTGGCCAGGCGCTCGTGGCCGGATTGTGCGCGGCGCTGACCACGTTCCTGGCGGTGAAGTTCCTGCTGCGCTACTTCCAAACCAACCGGCTCAGCCCGTTCGGGATCTACTGCATCGTGCTCGGCCTTGCCAGCACGCTGGCGTTCGCGATCGACTGAGGATTCGCGGCGCGGCCCAGTGGACCTACCGGGATAGGTCCACCGGGGTAGGTCCTAGGCGGTTCTGGTCTTCGGTCCGCTCTGAAACCAGGCGAAGGCGAAGCACGCCAGCGCCACCACGATCGCGGCGATGCCGTGCTTGGTGTGATGGTGGCCCGCTTCGCTGCTCGATGCGGACACGTGCCCGGGGAAGAACGAGGGCAGCGAATGAGCTGGCTCGACGAAGTAGACGATCGCGACGATAACCAGCAAGACGCCCAGCGCGACGGCGGGAATGACCAGCTTGTGCAAGGTCGTGGCACTCATATTCCATATCTCCCAACCCACGTCCCCGTCGGGGGGCGTGATCCCTCTCGAAAATCCTTCTCAACCCACGGCTCCCTTAGGAGGCGTGATCCCTTTCGGGTGTAGATGGTGGCGCTCATCGCCGTAGAAGGGTAGATGATTCGCTGGATGGCACGTCGCCCGAGGACCCCACAGAAGATGTTCGAGACCCGCAGCCAAGCGTGGAGCGAAGCCGGGCTGCTCAACCAGGTCAGTCCCGGCGCTGTCAAGCGAGCGCGCTGGGAGGCATTCCTGCTCGTGCCCGTGTTCGTGGGCGTCGTGGTGCTCTACGAATACCGCTACTCGCTGCTGGGTCTGGACCCGCACGGCCACGGCGAACTGGAATGGCTCAGAACCCCGGCCGGCTTCGTCACCGTCATCGTCCTCTTGATTCTCGGCTGGGCGATCGCTCGCGACGTCGGCCGCGCGTTCGGGCCGGCCCTGTTTCGGCGTATGGACCCGGCGGCCGCGGGGACCGTCGGCTTTGTGATTCGTCTCGCCACCGTGGCGGTGGCATTCGTCGTAGCGCTCGGGATCGCCGGCGTCAACCCCCGCACGCTTGCGCTCGGCGGAGCCTTCACCGCGGTGATCCTGGGCCTTGCCGCCCAGCAGACATTGGGCAACATGTTTGCCGGCACGGTCCTCCTGAGCGCGCGCCCGTTTCGCGTGGGCGACCAGGTGCGCCTTCAGGGCGGCCCGCTCGCCGGCCAGATCGAAGGCACGATCAGCTCGCTCGGCTTGCTCTACACCACGTTCGCGACCGAGGAGGGCCCGATCATGGTGCCCAACAGCCTCGTTCTCAACGTCGCGGTGCTCCCGCGCGGGCGGCGCTACGACGGACGGTGATCATCTCGATATTCGGGTTGACAGTGGCGCATGCGCCACTGTCCCGCCGGCGCATGCGCCGGCGGCGGAGCCGCACATGTGCGGCTCCGGTCCATCAATGGAGGATCTTGTAGCGCAAGAACAGATGCGAGTCGTGCTCCAGCGCGCTCATCAGCTCCAATGCGTGCGGCGGGTCGAGCTCGGGACCGCTGATGATCCTGAGCGTCTCGCTCGTCGCGTCCCCGCCCGCGAGCACGGGGCCCAGCGAAAGGAACAGCTCATCCACGAGTCTCTCCGCCAGGAGCTGAGCGTTGAGGTGGGGGCCGCCCTCGCAGAGCAGGGTGTGTACGCCGTGATCTTCGCGCAGCTGGGCCATGGCGCCCGTCAGGTCGAGCAGCCCATCGCGCACGGCGCGGATGTACTGGATGCCGGCGCGACAGTCGCGCGGCAGGCTCGCCTGCGAGGTCGTGAGAATCGCCACGCGAGCCTCGGGGTCGGCGAGCAACGGGATCTCCGCGCCCAGGGCAAGGCGACCCGAGACGATGCACGCCAGCGGTTCCTCGGCCAGGCCGCGCGCGCGTCGGATGGCGCGGCGATGCTCGTCGCGCACAAGCCGCCGGTAGTGCTCGGCGCGCATGGTGCCGGCGCCCGCCATCACGCCATCGACGGCCGTGCGCAGCGCGAGGAACAGAGCTTTGTCGGCCTGCCCGCCGATCGCTCCCGAGCGTCCTTTGACGGTCACTCGCCCGTCCACGGTGCTGACCATGTTGAGCAGCGCATAGGGGCGCGAGGAGGGCCCGCCGGCGGCGCGCTCGGCCAGGTCTAGCCCCTCGACGAACCCCTCGACAGTCGTTGGCTCGCCGGGTGGAAGCAGGCGTCGCAGGCTCAACGCCGACGTCTCGGCCAGGGCCCTTGCGCTGCCGGGCGGCGTATGGGCCCCGTGCGTTGGGTCAATGGGCATATACCACTTGCTAACACATCCGCATATCGACGTGCTACCTTCGTGCAGTCTGGCCGGCTAAAAAACCCGGCGAAAAGCAGTGCAAGCGCTCGCAGGTCGAAGCTCTAGCAGCATCCTCCGCGTAGCAGCACGCACATATCGTGGAGGAAATCACATGCCTACTGGCACAGTGAAGTGGTTCAGCGACGACAAGGGGTTCGGCTTCATCACCCCCGATGATGGCGACAAGGACCTGTTCGTGCACCACACAGGGATCAACGGCGAAGGCTATCGCTCGCTCCAAGAGGGCACCAAGGTGTCCTACGACGCAGAGCAGGGCGACAAGGGCCCGAAGGCCGTAAACGTCACGACCATCTGAGCTGCTGAGAAGACGAACGGTCCACGGAGTGGGCGCTCGGGCATATCCCGGCAGGGAGGCGCTCTATGACGGGGTACGCCCACAGCAGTAGCGAGCATGTCATCGGGGCCCTACGGGGCCCCGCCGGCGTTAGAGACCCGGCGCGGTCCCTGTCGAGCACCGAGGCGCGCCGGCGAGGGGTCGACGTGGCGCTCGGAGTGGGCGCCTTGCTTGCGATCCTCGCGTGCGCGCTCGTCGTGGTCGTGGCGGCGGCGGACCGGCCCAGCATCCTCGCGGCCACCACCACGCCGCACTTCTTTCCGCGCTGGATGGCCGGACCGCTCGGTGGCTTGTGGCCGTCCCTGACGCGCGACACAAAGGGGCTCAGGTACCTGTTTAGCGGCGCGATCGCCTGCATGTACGTGAGCTATCTGGTGGGACTCAAGTACGTGCCGCGCCTGCGCGCGCGCTGGGCGATCGCGGCGGTCCTCGGGGCGCACGCGATCATGTTCCTTGCGCCCCCCTTGGCGCTCACCGACATCTTTAACTACGTCAACTATGGACGCATGGAGATCGTCCACCATCTCAATCCCTATACCACGGTCCCAGTGCTGGAGCCCCACAGCGATCCAAGCTATGCGCTCAGCAACTGGCACCAGCTCTTGAGCCCCTACGGTCCGATGTTCACGCTAATGACTTTTGCGGTCGTCCCGTTCGGTGTGGGCGCTTCGCTGTGGATGCTCAAGGGGCTGCTGATGCTGGCGAGCCTCGGCACCGTGTTGCTCGTGTGGCGCTCGGCGCGCCTGCTCGGTCGCGACCCGGTGGCCGCGATCGTGCTCGTAGGACTGAACCCGATCGTGCTCATCTGGGGCTTGGGTGGCGACCACAACGACTTCCTGATGATGTTCTTCGTGGTGCTCGGCTTCTACCTGCTCTTGCGCGCCGGTTGCATGCCTGGGGCATTTCGAGGGGAGGGCGATGCGGCGGCGCGGGTGGGCACTGGCTTGGGGAGGTTCGACCATGCTCGAGCTGGGCACGCTGGCAAGGATGCTGGGGCGGGGCGGAGGGAGCTCGGCGCCGAGAACGGCCAAGCAGTCCTTTGGTCGCCCACCATCATGGGCGCGGGCGCCGCCTTTGTGGCCGCCGTGGCGATCAAGGCCTCCGCGGGAATCCTGCTACCAGTGGTGCTCGTCGGACTCGCGCACCGTAAGCGCGATCTCGTGCAAATGGTGCTCGGTATGGCGCTGAGCGGGGTCGTGCTCGGCGTGTGCAGCGTGGCGGCGTTCGGTCCCCACTTCCCGGACCTGGCCACGCAGGGGCGCCTCGTGACGATGGTCAGCATGCCCAACCTGCTCGGGCTGGCACTCGGCCAGGGTGGTGAGACGGAAACCTTGCGCTTGTTGCTCAGCGGCGTGCTCGTCGTATGCGTGGCCGCCTGCGCGGTGCTCGCCTGGCGGCGGCGCGAGTCCTTGACCGCGGCGGGTTGGGCGTCCGTGGCTTTGCTGGTGACGCTCAGCTGGGTCTTGCCCTGGTATGTGCTCTGGATCTTGCCGCTCGCGGCCCTCTCGAGCTCACGCCGTCTACGCACCACGGTGCTGCTCCTGGGCGTCTACTTCATCGTCGCCTGGGCGCCCGTCACCGGCTATGCATTCAACGCGATCGGCTTCCATCCCGAAAAGACCTCGCTCGGGCGCTTGCACCAGCGCTACGTCAAGGAACTCCTCTACTGAGACGGGACGCTCCGCTGTCCTGTCGATGTTTGGCTGCGTGCTCTCTCACGCGCGCGCCCGCGCGTGAGGCAGCCAAATTCGCGGTAATCAGGCAGCGCCGGGAGGTCCGCTGACGCGCTGATCCCCGCCTCCGGCGGCGGTCCCCCCGTCGGCCATGCGCCCGTCGCGCCCGACATACCCGTCCTTGCCCCCTGCGCACAGGTAGGTGGCGTCGCCCTCGCCCACGTTGCGAAGCTTGCGTGGCGTGGCGGCGTCCACGCGCGCGGAGCCGCCCTCCTCGAGACGGTGCGTGGTGCCGTCGCCGAACTCCATCTCGATCGTGCCCCTGTGCACGAAGTAGAGCTCCTCCTGGGTGTCGTGGTAGTGGTTGCCGGTTTCATAGCCGGCCGGCATCGAGATCACGTTGACGCCGAACGCGGTCACTCCCAAGCCCTTGCGTAGCTT
>DATMPT010000018.1:0-2363 GCA_035567355.1 Solirubrobacteraceae bacterium | reverse complement strand
GGCAAAGCGCCACGCGGTCATGTACACAAGCTGGCGCGCGGCCTCGATTTTGGTGGCCATCTCGGCGAACTTGTGGCGGATGACCTGGAAATGGCCGATCGCTTTGCCGAACGCTTCGCGCTCTTTGGCGTAGGCGAGCGTGCGGTCGAAGCAGCGCTGCGCGCCCGCGAGGCTGCCCGCGGCGCCGATCATGCGCTCGCCTTGGAGCTCCCACATGATGTGATAGAAGCCCTTGCCCTCCTGGCCGAGCAGCGCCGACGCCGGGACGCGCACGTCCTGGAAGGCCAACAGCGCCGTGTCGGAGGCGTGCATCCCCAGCTTCTCGAGCTTCTTCTCCCTGATCACTCCCGGCGCGTCCATCGGCACCAAGAACAGGGTGAAGCCACCGTAGCCCGCGTCCGCGTCGGTCTTCGTCACGAGCACGATCACGTCGGCCCTGTGGCCGTTTGTGATGTAGGTCTTCGAGCCGTTGATGACATAGTCGGAGCCGTCCTTCACCGCGCGCGTCTTGATGCCTTTCACGTCCGAGCCCGCGTCGGGCTCGGTGATGCCGATGCACAGGATCTTCTCGCCCTTGATCGCCGGCACGACCCATTCCTGCTTCTGCTCCTCGCTGCCGAATGCCAAGATCGGCGGCATCGCCATATCGGTGTGCACCGCGACGCCCATCGCCAGTCCGCCCGAGTTGGCGCCCGTCATCTCCTCGCCCAGCACGAGGCTCGTGAAGTAGTCCCCACCCTGCCCGCCGTACTGCTCTGGCTTGTCCAGGCCGAGCAGGTCGAGCTCGCCCATGCGCCTGAACACCGAGTCGGGGAAGGTCGTCTCCTCCCACTCCTCCGCGTGCGGGGCCAGCTCTTTCTTTACGAAGCTGCGGATCGACTCGCGCAGCTGTTCGTGCTCGTCGGTGAAGATGAAGTGCTTGCGCTTGCTTTGGTGGTCGGGCTTCAGGACGCTCTCGGCGGTGGCGGCCATTTCGGATGTGGCTCCTTGTGTCGTATCTTCGCGTTGGTCGTGCTCGTCGAAGCCAGACGCTAGCGCTTTCCCAAGGACAGGCTACCGGTTACTGGCTGAGCGGCCAGGCCGGGAGCTGATGTACTCGACAGACGGTTAGGATGCCGAGCGTGTCCGAGCAGCCGCCAAGCGACTCCGACTCCGCCGATGGCGGTGATTTGACCTCCGCACAGCCCGTCGTTCTCTATGAGCTGGCCGGCGGTGTCGCCACTATCACGCTAAACAAGCCCTCCACGCGCAATGCTCTCTCCGCCGAGGTGCTCGACGGCTTGACCGCCTCTTTTGAGCGCGCCCGCGACGAGGACGCCGTGCGCGTCTTGGTGCTCGCCTCCTCGCACGACACGGTCTTCTCCTCCGGCGCCAACCTCGGTGGTTTCGCGGGTGACCTATCGCTCGTGCACAAGCACTTCGGCTCCGAGCGCTTCGTCGCTCTCTTCAAGCTGATCGGCGCGCTCGGCAAGCCCACCCTGTGCGCCGCGCGCGGGCACGTGCTCGCCGGGGCCCTGGGCATCGCCCTTGCCTGCGACCTGATCGTCGCTTCTGAGGACGCCACGTTCGGCACGCCCGAGATCAACGTCGGCGCCTTCCCCTTCATGATCATGGCCTTCATCTACCGCAACGTCCCGCGCAAGAAGGCCAACGAGCTTTTGTTGTTGGGCGAGCGCTGGTCGGCCGATGAGGCGCTCGCGGCCGGGCTCGTCAACAAGGTGGTGCCCGCCAGCGAGTTCGACGCGGCTGTGGAGGAGTGGGCGGCCAAGCTCGCCTCCAAGTCGCCTTTGATCATGCGCCTCGGCAAGGAAGCGATGCGCCGCCAGTTGGACATGCCTCTGGACGATGCCTTGGACTATCTGCGTGCCCAGCTCACCCTGGCCGCGTCCACGGAGGATATCGTCGAGGGCGTCACCGCCTTCTTCCAGAAGCGCGAGCCTCAGTGGAAGGGGCGATGAGGATGTATTTCGATGGATGCCCCGCCCGCCCGCCCTACGCGCACACGCGCGCGCACGCGTGGGTCCCCCTTTGGAGGAGCACATGAGCACAGAGCAGACCACGTCCCTCTTGCGGCCTCTAGCCGAGGACTTGGAGGAGCGGCGCGCCAAGATCAAGCTTGGCGGCGGTCAGGAGAAGATCGATCGCCAGCACGAGAAGGGCGCCCTGACCGCGCGCGAGCGGATCGCCTTGCTCGTGGATACCCATCCGGGCACAGGCGACTCCACGTTCGTGGAGTTGGGCATCCACGGCAAGCCGCACACCTCCCAGCGCGCGATGGACGGCGTGGACGCCCCAGCCGACGGCGTCATAACCGGCTACGGCAAGGTGGACGGTCGTCTCACGGCCGTGTGTGCGTACGACTT
>DATMPT010000017.1:0-2803 GCA_035567355.1 Solirubrobacteraceae bacterium | reverse complement strand
TCCGATCGCCGGGCAGTCGGCCGAGCAGATCATCGACCAGGCGATGGGCCTGGCCGAGGGCACGCGCTTCATGGTCCTGGCGCCGGTGGTGAGGGGGCGCAAGGGCGAGTACGGCAAGCTGCTCGACGACTTGCGCGCGGACGGCTTTGCGCGCGTAAAGATCGACGGGCGCATCCGCATGCTCGAGGAGTCGATCGTGCTCGACAAGCGCTACAAGCACGACATCTCTCTCGTGGTCGATCGCCTGTCGATGCGCCACGACATCCGCAAGCGCTTGGCCGATTCGATCGAGACGGCGGTCGGTCTCGCGGATGGCCTCGTGGAGATCGAGATCGTTGGGTCTTCACGGGCAGATGATCAAGGTCCCATCCACCCGGGAAGGGCGGGCGTACGGGACGCAGGATCGACGCAATCTCATTCCTCTGGGGCATTGGGGACAAAGGCACCTTCCCAACAGATCGTCCCGGGCGAAAAGCCGGAGCCGGGCACGCTGTTCACCTTCTCTGAGAAGTTCGCCTGTCCCGAGCACGGACCCTCGTTGGTGGAGCTCGAGCCTAGGATCTTCTCATTCAACTCGCCGCATGGGGCTTGTGAGCGCTGTACGGGACTCGGCTCGCAGATGGTGATCGACCCGGACCTGGTCGTGCCGGACCCGAGTCTGTCGGTTGGCGAAGGGGCGATCGCGCCGTGGGCAAATAGCGCGTCTAACTATTACGAGCAGGTGACCGAGGCGATCGCCAAGCGCTATGGGGTCGATTTGGGGACGCCATGGGAAGCCCTCTCACAGGAGCATCGCGATCTGTTCTTGTCGGGCACGAACGGGGATCCTCTGCAAATCACCTATCGAAACCGCTTCGGACGCTCTCGTTCTTACGGCACCCGCTTTGAGGGGGTCGTCGCAAATCTTCAAAGGCGCTATCGCGAGACAGATTCGGAGTGGACGCGCGAGAAGATCGAGGAGTTCATGTCGCTCAGGGCATGTCCGGAGTGCGGCGGCGCGCGCCTGCGCCCCGAGTCCCGGGCCGTGCTCGTTGCGGGCACGCGCATAGAGGACTTCTGTGCCCTATCGGCGCGCAGGGCGTTGGCCTGGCTGGAAGACGTCGAGCTCTCGGAGACCGATAGGCACGTGGCCCGCTTGATCCTGCGCGAGATCTCAGAGCGCCTCCAGTTCCTGGAGAACGTGGGCATCGGATACCTATCGATGGACCGCGCCGCCTCCACCTTGTCTGGCGGCGAGGCCCAGCGGATCCGGCTGGCGACGCAGATCGGCTCCTCGCTGGTTGGCGTCCTCTACATCCTTGACGAGCCCTCGATCGGATTGCACCAGCGCGACAACGAGAAGCTGATCGCCACGCTCAAACGCTTGCGGGACCTCGGCAACACGGTGATCGTGGTCGAGCACGACGAGCAGACGATGCGCAACGCCGACCACCTCGTCGATCTCGGCCCGGGCGCCGGCGAGCACGGTGGCTGGATCGTAGCCGAGGGGACCGCGGCGAAGGTACAGCGCGTGAAGGAGTCCTTGACCGGCCAGTTCCTGGCGGGCACGCGCACGATCGAGGTGCCCGCCCAGCGCCGCACGCCGACAGGTTATGTAGAGATCCTCGGTGCCTCCCAGCACAACTTGAGAGACGTCGACGTACACATACCCTTGGGGACGCTCACCTGTGTGACAGGGGTATCGGGTTCGGGCAAGTCGACGCTTGTCAACGAAGTCTTGTACAAGGCCGTGGCCAACCGCCTGCACCGGGCGCGCCAGCGTCCCGGCAAGCACAGGGCGATCAGGGGCTTGGATCAGCTCGACAAGATCATCGCCGTCGACCAGTCGCCGATCGGGCGCACGCCGCGCTCGAACCCGGCCACCTATACGGGCCTGTTCGACGTGATCCGGGACTTGTTCTCAAAGACGCAGGAGGCCCGCGCGAGGGGGTATAAGCCAGGGCGCTTCTCCTTCAACGTGAAGGGCGGGCGCTGCGAGGTGTGCAGAGGCGATGGCCAGATCAAGATCGAGATGCACTTCCTGCCCGACGTGTATGTGCCTTGCGAGCAGTGCGACGGGCGGCGCTACAACAAGGAGACCTTGGAGGTGAAGTTCAAGGGCAAGAGCATCGCCGAGGTCCTGGCGATGCCGGTCGAGGAGGCTTTGAAGTTCTTCGAGCACATCCCCAAGATCCGCCGGCGCCTGGAGACCTTGGATGCGGTCGGCCTGGGCTACATCCGCCTCGGCCAGCCCGCGACGACGCTGTCGGGCGGGGAGGCCCAGCGCGTGAAGCTCGCGACTGAGCTCTCCAAGGTCGCGACCGGGCGCACCTTGTACATCCTCGACGAGCCCACCACCGGCCTGCACTTCGCCGACGTGCAGCGGCTCTTGGAGGTGTTGCAGCGGCTCGTGGACGCCGGCAATAGCGTGGTCGTGATCGAGCACAACCTCGACGTGATCAAGTGCGCCGACCGCCTGATCGACATGGGGCCCGAGGGGGGAGAGGAGGGCGGTATGGTGATTGCGGCCGGCACCCCTGAGGAGGTGGCGGGCGAACGGGGTTCGCACACGGGTGAGTTCCTGCAGGACCTGCTCGCGCCGAAGCCCTCCGCGAACGGGCGGGTAGGCGGTGGCAAGAGCCGTGGGGCGCAGGCAAAAAAGAAGGTCGCTCCCAACGGCGCATCTACCAATGGGTCTGCGGCCGGTAAACGTAGGACCAAGGCGGCGGGGAGGGCGTGAGCGAACTGGCCCGCAAGGCCAGGCTGTGGGCGGTCAAGTGGCTTTGGTACGAGCGCAATTCCCTGCCTTGGAACCGCGTCGCAA
>DATMPT010000016.1:0-8823 GCA_035567355.1 Solirubrobacteraceae bacterium | reverse complement strand
CGGATCCACTAAACAGACGCATGCCACAGGAGTACGAACGACCGTACGCCGGTGTCTGACAAGAACTAAGTCCGCGAGTGTGGGTACACGCCGGAAATAGGACCTTGATCGAAACCCAACGAGACTGGAGTACTCCATGAGACGGCACGTGATGATGGTCTTGGTCGGATGCGCGGCTGTTTCCGGGACTCTGGGAGTCTTGAGATGCGCATCGGCGGGTGCTTCCGCGACGTGGCTCGCTCCAAGCTCGTTGGCGTCAAGCGGGGCCGGAGTCGTAGGGAATACGGTGCTCGTGGGTAACCCAAAAGGCGATGCTGTGTCCGTGTGGTGGCGCGAAGGCGTGGGTATCGAAAGCGCTTTCCGCCCCGCGGAAACTGCCAACTGGTCGGCGCCTGCGACGGTATCTACTCCTGGCGAGATAGCGGAGAACCCCGAGGTTGGTATCGACGCTCTGGGGGACGCGGTCGCGGTCTGGCAGCACGGCACGGATGGAAATGTCGAAGCTGCGGCGAGGCAGGCGTCGAGCGGGATATGGCAGGCGCCAGTCGCGATCTCCCCGGAAGGGGGCAGCTGGTTGCGGCCGCAGATCGCGGTCAACGCGCGAGGTGATGCTGTCGCTGTATGGGACTCTCCATACCCTGGAGGCGGACCAGGAAGCGCCCCCAACGATGCAATCCAAGCGGCCGCGAGATCGGCGGAGACGGGTGAATGGGAACCGGCCGTGTGGGTATCCGAATTCGGCGACGGTCCATACAACAAACGTTCTTCGCTGGCGCCGCAAGTGGCAGTAGGCACTCAAGGAGAGGCCGTTGCAGTGTGGGAAGACCAGGCCGAAAGCGGCTCGGTCTTCCACAAATTCATCGAAGCGGCCGTAAAGCCGCCGAACAGCACGACTTGGGGTCCGCCTGTGGTCCTTGGCGAAACTGGCAGGCAGCCTGAGGTTGCGATGGACGCGCGAGGGGACGCCATTGCGGTATGGCCAGGACCTGGTGGCCTGTACTCAGCGACGCTGTCGGCCTCATCCTCAACCTGGCAGGCGGCTGTAGCTATCTCGACGAATGAAGCTGAACACCCGCATGTCGCGGTCGATGCTCAGGGCGACGCCGTCGCAGCCTGGGAATCGATCGGTAACGAAACCAACACGGTGCAGGCAGCCGTCAAGCTGGCGGAAGGTGCGTGGGGAGCGCCAACGAGCCTCTCCGAACCCATCGCATACAGTCACGGGTACCCGCCGCTTTATCCGAGCCTCGCGATCGACGCGAAGGGAAGCGCGGTCGCGACATGGGATGGCATTCGCTCTCTTACGGGCGAGGGCGTGCAAGCTGCAATCCTTCCCGCTATCGGCGCGTCCTGGCAGGCGTCGGTTCGGGTTGCCGAGACGGAAGGAGTCTTGGTCATGCCGTTGGTCTCAATGGACGAAAAAGGCAACGGGATGGCAGCGTGGGAACGCGGTGCAAGAGCAAGCGCGGCGATCGAAGTAGCCAACTACGACGGGTCCTCCCCCACCCTGGAAGGGGCGAGCATTCCCGCCGCTGGTCAGACGGCACGACCGCTAACGTTCGCGGTCTCGCCGTTGGCTGTGACGACGGCGCTCGGCCAGACTACTTGGTCATTCGGTGACGGGTCCCAGCCGAGCGTAGGAACCTCCGTCACTCATGCGTTTACGGCGCCGGGCTCCTATCGCGTCACGGTCACGACCGCGGACGTGCTCGGTAATGCGACGAGCGCTTCGGGTACGGTCGTAGTTACCAACACACTAACGAGACCTAGATGTAGGTGCAAGCGACTGCGCCTTACGCTCTCCAAAGTACGCATCACTAACAAACGCTTCCGCGTGACAGATACTCACATCACGAGAGCAAGGCTACGCCGGAAAACCCTCCCCTACGGTTCGACCTTCCACTTCACTCTCTCAGAGAGTGCGGCCGTCCAAATCGAGATAACAAATGTGGGTGCTAAAAGCTGTACGAAGCGGACAAACCATTGCACGCGGGTTGGGACGCTGAGGTACGAAGGCGCACCCGCCGGAAACGACAAGATGACGTTCCGTGGCCGGGTCAGTGGGCACCTTCTCCGCTCTGGCCACTACGTCGCGATCATCACGGCGCACAGTGGCGCTGAACGATCAAGGGAGGTTCGACTCCTCTTTGCGGTAGCTGGTTAGGCTGGCCAAACGAAACTAGAGCCTTGCTTGCTCATCGAGCCAGTCTTCAAGCATGTGGCGGGTGAAGCGGATGTGTCGTCCGACGCGAAGGCAGGGAACGCGTCCTGCGCGTACGGCCTCATAGACCCAGCTCGTCTTGACCGACAGGAGGCGTGCTGCCTCCTCTGGGCGAAGCAATGGACCCTCGGCGAGCGTCGCGGGCGAGTTTGCTGTTGGTGGTGCTTGCATACTCCTACAGACCCCCAACGGCCCGGAGCGGCCAACGGATTTGTGCAGCCCCTCGTTGCGCGCCCGCTTTGCGGCGTACATCGGCCTCCAAATGGGCCCGGACCCCCGCTCCGGACCCCCTCCGCGCCCCCGGAGCGGCCTTCTAGAGAAATCGGTAGAGAAAATCGTTGGCCCCATCCGCACCCCCTGCTAAGCTTCCAATCGTCCAATCGCTGTGTTTGCAGGGCTTTTCGCTATGCCGGAGGAGGGACTCGAACCCCCGACACGCGGATTATGATGCCAAACGGTCGAAGTCGAATCCCCTTTATCCATGCGGGTTAGCTCCAGCTAAATAGCCCCGTTTTGGGTATCCCCAGACGCCTGGGGAAACTTTCTGGAAACTTTCGACTGTCCCGCCACGACTTGTCCTGTCGTTTAAGTTCGTGGAGGTCGATCAGCGTGAGCAGGCCGAGAAGGCTCAAAGGGTATCTGCAGGTCAGGCGACTGAAAGCAAGCCGGGCGCGTGTCTACTACGCTTACTGGCGCGACGATTCGGGCGCCAAGCACGGAGTTCGTCTTGGCCCGGCTCATGTCCGGGACACCGGCCGGCGAACGTCGCGTGGAGCGATTATCTGGCGTGCCGGCGATGGGCCGAGGCCAACCCCTGAGCACCTGACCCCGCGGGACGCTGAGGACCGCCTGGTGGAAGTCCTCGAGGCGAGCGAAGCAGGCGCTCGGGAGGTCAAGGAAATCTCGTCGTCGATCTCATTGCAGCAGGCAGCCGATAGCTGGCTCGCGGAGCGACGAGTAGAGAGACTCCTCAAGCGCTCGACGGTCGCAGACTACGAGGACTTGTTCGAGCGTCTGTATCGCGATCTGGGAGTCGATACAACGGTGCGCGAGCTCGCCGACGGTCGCCTCGGCCCGTACTTCGCAAAATTCAAGGCAAATCGCCTTCTTGGAGAGCAAGCGGCGCGCGAGGCGCTTGCCGATGGTCTGGATGTCGTAGAGGTGGAGTCCGTGCGTTGGACGGCGCAACCGCCAGGTAGCCAGGCGTTTGAGGTCTCGACAATGAGAGAGGCCGTGCGCTTGGCGGCCAAAATCGGCGGAAGCTGGAAGCACCGCCGTCGCGGCTGCTACAGAGTCATTGCCCTCGGCTCCGAACGCCCAAAGCGCGTCTCGCGTGCCACGGCGAAGGCTCTCGAGGCTGAAGGCTGGATCGTCGCTCAGCGTACGCGGAAGCTGTGGATGCTCCGTATTCCCGCTGCGGCACAGACACGCAACAAGTACCGCGACTTGCTTGCCGCCATCCTCGATCATGCGGTTCGCGAAGGCTGGCTTGAAAGCAATCCGCTAGCGGCGGTCAAACGCGCGAGCAACAGACAGGCCAGGCAGCGCATCCTGCGGCGAGATGACTTTTACGACCCTAATGAGGTCGATCGACTGCTCGGCCATGCACCGAGCACGGTTGAGGAAGCATTCTGGCTCTGCGGCGCGCACGCTGGCTTCCGCCTGCCAGGCGAGGCCCTAGGGCTTCGATGGGGCGCAGTCGATTTCCAAGCTGGCCTGATCCGTCCTTACGACAACTGGGTGCGTAACGCTCCAGATGGCACCAAGACCTCCAACTCTGCGGCCATCCCAATGACCCCACGCCTCGCGCGCACTCTCGCGCAACTCAAGCAGCGAGAGCACTCAACGGCTGACACCGATTTCGTTTTCGCGAGCGACCGACCAGACAGACCCATTTCCGAGGAGCCCATCCGGGCGGCCTTCAAGCAAGCTAGACGGGAGGCGGGATTGAAGCTGATCCGCATGTACAACCTGCGCCATTCCTTCGGCACCGGACTCGCAAGAGGTGGAGTCGATGTCAGGACGATCCAGGCCCTCATGCGTCACGAGCGCCTGACTACGACCGAACAGTATTTGGCCTACGCACCCCAGCCGGACCTTGCCGAGCGCCTTACGCGAGCGCTTGACGTGACCGCGCCCCCAGGCGAGCGATGAGCACCGGCGGTGAAGCTCGCTCAGGCCAGTTGATCGTCGATACGACGCGTCGCCCGATCACCGCCTACCGGATCGTGAAGGGCATCCATCGCAGCGACCATCTGATGCTCGACGCGTTCCGCTCAAATTATGAGCGTGACGCTCGTCCGCGAGGACTGGAGGTCCAGCTTGCGCTGATCCACTTTGGTCTCTCGATGTACTTGGAGCGCGAGATGGCTGCTGCCACGGCTGAACGCTGGCCTCGTCTCGGCCGCTATCTCGCCGAGATTCGGCTGGAGCCCGGCAATGGCTTCTGCTGGGCACACACCGCCCAACCCGGACACGTCACGGTATGGGGGCGTCCGCTGCAGTTGCTCGACTGCATAATCGATATCCTGCGCGTAGGCGATTAGCGATGCACTACGTTCTACTTACGAGCACCGGAAACATGATCGATTCCTACGAGCGTGAGTCTGCCGCTCGGGCTGCCTTGCAGCGCCTCGTCGACGTAGAGCCTGAGGCGGCCGAGGACGTCGCTCTTATGACCTATGGCGATGACGGGCGACCGGTCGGCGATCCGGTATTCGGCAAGGCACCAAATAGTATCCGCTGACGTCGAGCGCCTCTGAGCGCACCAGTCATGCTGGCGCGAATGACATTGGTCATCGCATGTATGTCATCTGCTCGTCGGTCGTATTGGGGTAACTGCACGTGGGAGGTGGGGGTAACTGCGTGGCGGGGTGTCGCGTGCGTGTCGTGAATGTGCCGCGGGGTGCGACAGGTTGGGGACAGCTTGTGGCCCGGTCCTAGGCTGTGTATGTGGCTTGACTGTGCGGTTTTAGGCCAGCCACCCGGAAAGCGAGGTTGGGTGGGGCGGTGCTTGACCACCCGCCCCCAACTTCGAGTGCGGGTGGTCAAGCACCTGAGTGAGGTGGGTGGTGGGGTGGCTGGCATGGCATGTGGATGGTGTGGTGTGTGTTTGGGGTGTTGGACCGGGTGGGGAGTGATAGTTGAAATGGTGTGATGTGTGGTTGCTGGCGGCTGGTGTTTGTTGTCGCTGGTGTTAGTGATGTGTTTGCTCTTTCTGGGGACGGATCGGGTCGGTCGGGCCACGGGGACCCCCTGGCGGACCCGTGGCCCGACGACCCGACGCGCGGGGGCTTTCCGTCCCGTGTGGCAGGCGTGTGTTTGTTCGAGTGACATGAGAGCGTCGCGGACGTGATGGCGATAGGGGACGCTAAGCCGCGAGCAACGGCGCGATCGTCCGCGGAGGTGTTCTTCTGTCCCGTTGATCTTGGTTTGACGGATTAAGCACGTGTATGGGTTTCTAGCGGCAACGAGGTCGCGTTATGCAGACATATAGGGATACCGAGATCGTCACGCCACCCATGCGGGGCACACCTTCGAGTCCCCTCATCGAAGATCGGCCCTCAGGACCCAGGCGTCTGGATGGGCCGCTGTTGCGGCCTGAGCAAGCGGCGGAACTGCTCGCCGTGAAGCCCAGTTGGGTCTACGACGCGGTACGCACGGGGCGTCTGCCGTGCCTGCGTGTGGGGCGCCATATCCGCTTCACGCAGACCATGCTCGAAAACTGGCTCACAGACCAGTAGCGTGCTCTCTGCACGCAAAAGGAATCGCGATGGTGCGGGGCCGTCGTGGAGCTACGCGCAAGCGTTGGTGGTAGTGCGAGCGTGGCTGTAGCTCCGTGTGGCGTGGATGTCAAGGTCGGGCCTACGGCCTGGCCCCTCCGGGGCCACCCCTGACGGGGCTCTCTTGACATCCCCACCACACTCCGCTGTTTAGCACCCAGGTCGGCTTGCAGCCGACCTATCCGACGACCGGATCGAGGGTCGCTTTGATGACATGCGGTTTGGTGCATCAGGGGCCGTCGGCTCCGCAACGGAAAGTGCGGCATCGGCTCGGCGGTCATCCGCACGTCGCGGCAGGACCCACGTCTTGCTCCGCGAGCCATTCTGCGCTAGCGCCTCCACAACAGCCGACCGTTGTGGAAACTTTTGGAAACTTTGCGGTTTTGTCCGTAGTCTCTGCTACGCTAAAAACGTCGTGTTTGCAGGACATTAGGGATGCCGGAGGAGGGACTCGAACCCCCGACACGCGGATTATGATTTGCGCGTCTAGGCTGTTTGCTCTCTGCATGAGCGTCTGTGAACTTGGCAATTACGGTTGCCCGCGCCTTCCGCCACTGACGATCGAGCAGCTGAGCGCCGACGTGTCCGAAGTTGTCGATCTCGTAGCTGTAGTGTTGTGAGAGCATTTCGAGGCTCGTTCCGCATTGTGCTGCGACGGACTGAGCGTTTTCGCCTCGGAGGCGGGCAGAGATACCGCCACGGCGCAGGCTATACGGAGTAGCTCCGGTCACTTTCGCAAATTCTGTGTAGGCGTTGGCCACTGCGTCGACGGCTGGCTTCATGTATCTCGGTCCCCACTTTTGCGCCTGGTTGGAGCTCATGTGACGCGCGTCGGTGTCAGGGTCACAAATGCCGTTACACCCGAGGACAAATAACGCCGTACTGTTCGCTCGTGTACTCCGAGGGCAGCCGCTGCTTGGGTCGTGGTCAGGAGTTCGCCTCGACGAGTATCGACCCCCCTCGAGACGGCCTCCGAACGCCTCCGGCCGCCGGTCTTCGCAGTAGGTTCGGATGAGTTCGCGGTGGTCTGCATGACGTAAGAGGCGCCTTTGTGTGGCTTGCCTCCCATAACAGACCTCCAGACCGGCCGACCGGCCAACGAATCGCGTGTCGCCCTTCCTGTTGGCTCTGCAGCAATACGTCTCGCGACGTGACCACCAAGGCGAGGTCGATCGTATACAACGATCCCGCCAGTCGAACGACTGGTGTTTGCGGTACCTGTGCGGTACCGAGCTTCTACTCCGGAGCAAAATGTGGTTGATTTGCAGGCCATATCCTAGATATGGCGGCAAGCTTCCCAAGCTTGAGGTCGCGGGTTCGACCCTCGTCGCTCCCGCGATCTCGTGCGAGAACCGATTCTCCGACCGGCGCTACGCGCCCGTTATGCTCGCCCATGGCAGGCGCTTGACGGCGCCGCGTAGCTGATGGGCGTGTACGCGCGTATAGCGCTGCGTGGAGTCCAGGTGCTTGTGCCCGAGTAGCTCCTGAATCTGGCGCAGGTTCGCGCCCGCGCCAAGTAGCTCGGTGGCGAACACGTGGCGCAGCGTGTGCGGCGTGATGCGCTTGCGCTTGTTCACGCCCGCCGCCGTGGCGTAGCGGCGAAATGTCAGTGCCATGTTGCTCGGCGTGAGGCGTCGGCCGTGGACTCCCAGGAACGGCGCCGGGTCGTTTGTCTGTGAGCGCACAGCCTCATACGCGGCGAACAGAGGCACGAGGCCGGCGTGAATCGGCACGACGCGCTGATGGCCGCCCTTCGCATTGCGCACACGGATCAAGCGCCGGTCGAGGTCGACGTCATCGACATCGAGGCCAAGCAGCTCCGAGCGGCGCAGCCCGCTATAGGAGAACAGCGCCAACAGCAGACGGTCGCGCTGCACCTTGCCGGCGTGCAGGCGCTTCCAAACGCCCTCCTGGCCCGGCACGTCCAGCAGGCGGGCAAGCTCTCCACGGTCGAGCACGTCGGGCAGCGCCTCGCGCTTCTTCGGTGTGCGCAGGACTTGGGCAGGGTCGCGCTGCAGGTAGTCGCTCTCGACGCAGAAGCGAAAGAAGCAGCGCAGCGCCGCGACCGTTCGCGCCTGACTGGATGGCGCCGGGCGATGTGTGGCCTCTTGGGCGAGGAAGCCCCGCAGGTCCGGGGTGTGGATCTCTGCCAGCGCCGCGGTGCCTTGGCTGCGCAGGAAGTCTAGGCAGGCGCGCACGTCGCGCTCATAGGCCTTGCACGTCAAATCCGCGAGGCGGCGCTCCACGCGACAGTAGATCAGGAAGTCAGACAGGGCATTGAACATCGGGGTCTCCGCTTTCGGGCAGGCCCCGCTAGTTCGGTACTTCCTAGTGTGTCGAGTCTCCGGCTTATCGACCTGCTAAGGGGAGGCCCCGAAAGGGGCCTCCCTATTGCTTGGTCGCCAGATCATCCGGCTTATCGACCTTCTAACGGAAGGCTCCGCCTGGCGGGGCCTTCCTATTGTGGGCGCTGTGCTGCAAACGACCGGCGATGCTTCCTCTGTGATCGGCTGTGCTCTCTGCCCGGAGAACGAGTGGGCGTGCGATTCCCTCCCACAAAGGAGAGATGTCCCGTGCTAACCATCGTCGCCAACGGCTTCAAGGACGCCTTCCTCATGGCCTGGGCAGTCTGGTGGGCCTTGGTCCTCGGCTTCGCCATCTCTGCGATCGTCCAGGCGTGGGTCCCACGCGAGCGCATCGAGCGGGTGCTTGGTGGCTCAGGAGCCCGGCCGGTCGCGATCGCCTCAGGTCTCGGCGCTGCCTCCTCCTCCTGCTCCTATGCGGCAATAGCGATCGCCAAGAGCCTCTTTCAGAAGGGCT
>DATMPT010000015.1:0-3197 GCA_035567355.1 Solirubrobacteraceae bacterium | reverse complement strand
TGCGGCTGCCGACGGCGAGGCGCGCTTGAGGTAATCGTTCACTAGCCACCGGTGCAGGCGGTCATCCCATTCATTGGCTTCCCGGAAGATCCGGGCGGCATTGCTGGGCAGCGGAGCCACGTCAGTGAGCGACATTCGGTTTACGTGCGGCGCTCTGGGATCGTGCCAACCGAGCCTGCGTGCAAGCATCGCTACGCATTCACGGTAGTGCTCGACGGCGCCCACAAACACGAAGCGCTCTTCGATATTCTCGCGAGCCAGCAGGTACTCCTGTTCGCCGGGCTCGCTAGCCGCAGATCCGGAGATCATGCGCACCTGGTCGTTAGAGAACTGGTACACCAGTCCAGACCTGAGTAAGGCGTCTAGATCGAGATCATAGCTCTGAAGCGTGGCCCAAAGACGCCCGTCGTGACGTAGACGATATGCATGGTGCCAGTAGGAAATGCACCGCGCCACGGGAGCACGCAGGAACGCAAAGTACTCTACTGGGCGGTCCAAGAAAGCATGCAGCCCGTACGGCAGGTTTGCGGCGATGCACGCAAGTCGACGCTGTTGGGCGCACGCGTCCGCAACTGCCAGGTGGACGTCTTCGTCAGGGCCACCCACGACCTTTGCTCCGCTATTGACGCTTCGTCGTCCTTGAATTGTCAGGTTGAGTATCGAGCCGGGTGGGTAGTTGCGGGCCGCCAGAACAGCTGTCGAGGCGCCCGCGTTCTTGTTGATCTGGACCAAACAAGCCAGCGGCTTCGGAGGTTTCATATGAGGCGCAACTAGTCGGTGATCTCTTCGCCGTATTCCTCGCGGTATATCCGGACCGTGTTCGCGAAGGACCCCTCAAGGCTCTTGCGGTCAGCCTCACCACG
The DNA here is from genome assembly GCA_035567355.1 of Solirubrobacteraceae bacterium. GTDB lineage: Bacteria > Actinomycetota > Thermoleophilia > Solirubrobacterales > Solirubrobacteraceae > Palsa-744. Next base: position 2,334 of record DATMPT010000015.1, on the reverse strand, counting down.
CATCCCGAAGTATGGATAGTGGTGAAGATATTTGCCAAAGAGTGCCAGAGAGTCCCGCCAGTAGCTCTGTGTCTCCAGAATGTGACCGTGCCAAAACGTGTCGACATCGACCGGCGGAGGGATGAGGACACCGTCGTGCTTCCACTTCATCAGAAGCCAGCGCTTGTACTTGACCTCGACCTTTTCGGCCAGCTCGGCGCTCCAAGCGTGGCCACCATCTGCTTCGGGAGACATCAGCTTCTCTTTGAGCAGAGTGAAGTCGAGGTGGGCCACGTAATCCTGCACCTCCGCATAGTCCGTCAGGGTGACTGTGGACTGCTGTATCGGAGTGCCGCCGTCACGCTCGCATTTGCCGACTGCCGCGAGGTTGACCGTTCCCATCGTGCGTGACTCTGCCATCAACATTCCTTTCGGGTAGTTACACCATCGCCCTAGCGCGACGCGCGTCGCGACGCGCGTGCCCGCTGCGGGCTGTCGTCAAGTCGGCCCGAGGGCCGTGTTTGGCGGCGCGGCAAGTCTACAACGCTGCGCTAGCCAGACGGCCACTCAGTCGACGACATTCGGCTGGATAGCCCGGCGTCTCTGATAGCCTCCGAGAGCCACAGCAAGGAGGGTTGATGTCGTACGAGTTCAAGGTCTTCCTCGACGGTATATCGCTCGACGCCGAACAGGAGCACACCATCCGAGTAGCGATTCAGCGTGTGGTGATGGATCACCTCGCGAGCATCGATCTCGGAGGCGATCGCTCCGCCGCAATACTGCCTCTCGCCGGCGACGGGGGAGGTGGATCAGCGACGCAAGGGATTCGAGTGTTGGCCAGGCCTACACATGAGATCGAGGACGCACTCCGACAGATACCAGGAGCTGATGACAGCCGCGAGTGACGAGCCCGCGATCTGCCCGAGTGGGCGCGCCGTGCCCGGCGCAGTGCTTCTGGGTGTCGTGCAGACAGATGGCCGCGTCGGTTACATTACGCCGCGAATGGAGGTCGACGAGGACTGGCTTGCCATTGCCCGGACCGGTCGGGATCTCGAGAAGCGATACCGCTTCGCGACGCCGTGCGCCCGGACTGAATGCGAGCACTGGCGGGGGCGCTGCTCAGTCGGCGATGCTGCACTCGATCTGACAAACCGCGCCGCATCTGACCAACTACCGCGTTGCAGTGTCCGCCGCACCTGCGTTTGGTATGCACAATCAGGGCGCGCTGCCTGTACAGCGTGCCCCCGGGTAATAACCGACGTGAGCGAGGCGCGAACGCCGTAGATGCAGCACTCGCCGATGCCGCCGCAGCATGGGCGTCGGACAACCGGTGTTTTTCGAGTCTCGCCCGGAGCGTCCTAGCCCGAGATCCCGGCTCCTTTCATCAGCCGCTCAACGCGCTTTCTCCCGACCCGCACGCCGTGCGCCATCGCCAGCTCGGCGTGGATCCTCGGCGCCCCTTAGACCCGGCGCTTGGACTCGTGGATCTGCTTGATCTTCTCGGTCAGCCACGCGTCGGTGAGCGCCCGGTCTGATGGGGCCCGGCGCTCCCAGTCGTGGAAGCTCGTGCGGTTGACCTCGAGCGCTCGGCACATCAGGGCGACTGCGTAGCCGGTCTTCTCCGCGGCGATGAAGGAAAACACCTCGCCTACCGCCCGTCGGTTTCCTTGGCGAAGAAGACCGCGGCTTTTTCAGGATCTCCTTTTCCATCTGCAGCGTGCGGTTCTCCTTGCGCAGGCGGCGCAGCTCCTCGCGCTCCTCAGTCGTGAGGCCCTGGCGCTTGCCTCATCGACCTGGGCCCGCTTGCGTCAGACATACAGCGTCTGCTCAGACACGCCGAGATCCTCGCGATCTGCGTGATCGGCTTCTCGCTGAGCTTCAGCAGCTCGAGCGCTTCACGACGGAACTCCGGTGGGTACCGCGGCTTCGAGTTCGGCACTTGAACCTCCTTGCCCGGGTCTTTCGACCCAAGCGCTCAAGTGTCCTCGAAAGCGGGGGAAGTCCAGTCGGTCAGCTTTCCATGTCGAGCATGTCTGCTCCGTGCGCCGTTACCTGCCACACGACTGTGCCGCGATTTGCGTCCACGTCCTTAGCCACCAGTCGTTCTGTCTCTAGGTCACGAAGCAGGTTCGCTACCGTCATTCCAGCGAGCGCGGTGGCCTGGACAAGCTCGTGTTTGGTGGCTTGGCCGGCAGCGTTGCACGCCGCTAGGACTTGGTACTGGTAATCGTTGAGCGTCTCCATTCGACGATGCTAGCCATCCCTCGAACGGGTGACAAGCCACGAGCGCGCACGAAACTACGTACAAGGTCGCGTAGAAGGCCCGGTGCGTGTCGGCTCGGCTTCGCCCGATCC
>DATMPT010000014.1:0-3524 GCA_035567355.1 Solirubrobacteraceae bacterium | reverse complement strand
GCCATAGTGCGGTCTTCCCCCCAAGAGCACAGGGTTCCCCGGCCTGGGCAGGTGAGACAGAGCCCACGGTGTGGGCTTTTCGTTACGGCGAAGCCTTTGGATCTCGCGTTCTCGACACGGGAGAGCAATCGTTCGCGCAGTTGGTGGCGTTCGTGTGAGGCAAAGCGTGCGAGGACCAACTCGTCAGGACGTTCCAGGAACCAGTGCGCCACCTCGACCTGCTCGATCCCGTCTTCTATTGCCGCAAGCGCATAGATGAGCCTCTGGATCGAGTAGTCGCGCTGGACGAGCTGCTCGAGCTCCTCGGGACCGGCGAGCCGATCGGTCTTGTAGTCCACGATCAAGCTGCTGCCCCCGGCCTGTTCGACGATCAGATCGAACACGCCGGTAACGAGCGGCTCGTCGGCAACTAGCGAGAAGGCGAACGGATGCTCGCGGCGGGGACGACTGCCTCTAGCAAGCCGCCGCGCCGGAGCGGCCGCCAGCGCTGTGGCGATCAAAGCCGCGATCTCCTGACGCTCAGGGGGGCCGACACTCGCTCCAAGCCGCCGGACGACCGTCTCCACATCCCGATCAGAGGGCGGTTGGGGGCGCGCGAAGTCGATCGACTCGAAGAGGACGTGGACGATCGTGCCGCGCATACGCGCCTCGACCCCAAGGTCCTCCCCCGGGCGCGCCGCGGCGCGATCCTCGGGCAGGCGGAGCACCCGTTCGAGGTAGTAGCGATAACCGCAGCGCTCGAGCTCGGAAAGGGAGGTGTAGCTCATCGTGGCGTCGGGATCCGCGAGCGGAGTCGGGGCTCTCGGCGTCCTGCCGGCTCTCGGCGTCCTCCCAGCTCTCCGCGTCCTGCCGGCTCTCGGCGTCCTGCCGGCTCTCCCCACGGCCGCCACGCCACCCTGCGCTCCACCAGCGCTCGCCCCCGCCGAGAGAGGGCCCCGCTCCGGCGCCTCGCCATAGCCTGTGCCTGCCTGCACCTCCTTGGCTCCGCCGCCACCCGGACCGGCCTGCACCCCCTCCGGGGTGGGGCGTGCTCCCATGCCAGCCACACGGCCCGCCCCCACCTGCCCCTCGCCGGCAGACGCATTGAATACGCAGCGCACCCACAAACCGCTACCCAGGTCCACCCTCAAAGCATCGGACGGGCACCGCTCAGAGGCAGCCAGCGACGGCGCATCGGGCACGAGCGCCGGTGCAAGCCAGGCGATTGGCGCAAGTCCGGGCCGGGGCGCAGGCCAGCGCTCGAAGGAAATCGAACCGCTCAGCAGGAGCCTGTTCTGGGCACGCGTGCAGGCTACGTAGAGGACGCGATCCTCCTCCTGTTCTTGGGCGGCGCGGCGCTCCTCGCGCAAGTCGTCATAGTCGAGCGCGGACGATGGCTCGGGAGCGGAGAGCTCGAGCAGGCGCAAACCCATGCGCGTGCCGTGACGGTCGACCAAGAGGTCGGGGGATCGCAGGTTGGGATCGCGCCCAAGGTCGGCCACACATACAACGGGGAACTCGAGACCCTTGGCCGCGTGGATGCTCATCAGGCGCACCGAGTCAACCTCACCGTCCCCCACCGGCGCATCGGCCTCGCGCGAGCCGGCAGCGCTTTCGAGGTGCGCGACGTGATCGAGGAAGCGGCGCAAGTCGCGTCCCTCTTGGGCCTCGAAGCGCCGCGCCAAGCGGATCAGCTTTTGGACGTTTGCAAGCCGGCGCTCGCCCCAGGTCAAAGACAAGACGTGGGTCTCATAGCCGGTGGATGCGATTGCACGCCGCAGGAGCTCGGAGATGGGGCGCAACGAAGCGGAGGCACGCTCTGCCGCGAACAGCTCGCGGAACGAGGCGATGCGAGTGCGATCGGCAAGCGCCAGCAGCGGGTCGAGCTCGTGCGCGCCCTCGCCGATCGCAAGCCACACGCCCCATTTGCGCTCGTGCGCGAGACGGGCGATCAAAGCAAGCGCATCGCTCGAAGCTCCCACCAAGGGCGAGGCTAGCGTGGCGTAGAGCGCCGGCTCGTCGAAAGGGTTGGCCAAAGAGCGCAACCAGGCCAGCAGGTCGCCGACCTGCTGGTGGCCCCAGAAGCCCCCGACGGCCGCCAAGGTGGACAAGCCGTGGCGGCGCAAGGCACTCTCGTAGACCGGGACGTCGCCGAGCGCGCGCAGCAGAACCACGATCTCACCCGGCTGGACCTGCCCGCCGGCGAGGAGCTCGGCGATGCGAGCGGCAAGCAGGCGAGCTTCCGCTTGACGCCAGGGTGTCGCTTCGGGCAGGCCGAGAAGATCCTCCTCGCCGGGCAGCGGTTGCCAGCCGCGCTTGTCGGTCAGCAGCAGCTCCACGACCGGATCCTCCTCTGAGTGGGCGAAACGAGCGGGAGTCAGGGGCGTGAAACGCTCGCCCATGCGCGTGGCGAAGATCCGCTCGACGGCCGCAAGGATCGCCGGCCGGCTGCGGAAATTGCGCGTCAGCGCGAGGCTCGCGCCGCTCTTGCTCAGCAGCTCGTGGCGCTCGCGGAAGAGGCTGACCTCGGCATGACGGAACCCGTAGATCGATTGGAGCTCATCGCCTACGGTGAACAGATTGTCGCGGTCGAGCGCGCCCAGGACCTGGAGCTGGCGCGGGCTGGAGTCCTGGAACTCGTCGACCATGAGCAGCTCGAAGCGCTCGACCCACGCCTCGCGCACGTCGTTGCGCTGTTGCAAGAGCGAGCGCGCGCTCAACTCGAGGTCGTCGAAATCGAGCATGGCACGCGCGTACTTGCGCTCCGTGTACGCCTCGTCGAAGCGCTCCATCAACTCGCCGATCAGCGCGCACGCACGCAGTGCAAGCTCTTCTCGCCCGCCACCCAATACCGGCAAGCGCGGCCGGTCCTGGCCTAGGCTACGCAGCTGAGCATAGGTCGCAAGCACCATCGCGCGCAGCGGATCGGCGCCATAGGCCGCAACGAGATCGATTGCCTCGGGTCGAGCGCCGTCGAGAAAGCGGGCCAAAGCATCGCTGAACGCGAGTATGCGCAGCCGCTCCGCGAAGCCCTCTTGAAGGATCTGAAAGCCGGGCTCAACTCCGGCCTGGAGCGGATGGATGCGCAACAGGCGCGCACAAAAGCCGTGGAAGGTGGAGACGTTTGCTGCCTCCGCGTCGCGTGCAAAGTCTCGCTCGCCAAGCTCGAGCAGGCGCGCCCGGACCCGCTCGCGCAACTCTCCGGCGGCGCGCTCGGTGAACGTGATCGCGAGTATGCGACCCGGCGCGATGCCGTCCTCGCGCACAGCCCGCACGAAGCGCTCCACCAAGACCGAAGTCTTGCCACTGCCTGCACCGGCCGCCAACAGCAGCGAGCCACGCCGCCGCGCAACCGCCTGCTCCTGCTCGTCTGTGAGCGATCGCCCCCGCTCGCCGCCGTCGGATCGCTCCAGCATCTGGTCGAGCGACAGCTGCAGCGGACCGTTCGCCTCGCTCTGGCCGGCTCCACCCTCCATGCGCGTCAACCCTCGCAGCGACAAATCGCGGGATAGGCGCAGCCGCCGTTGTAGGCGCACGTAGCCGGC
>DATMPT010000013.1:0-7977 GCA_035567355.1 Solirubrobacteraceae bacterium | reverse complement strand
ACGCTATGCGTCAAACAGTGCATGCGAAACTCAGGCTCCCTCATGGAAGTGACCCGGCTCCCTCTCCAATAAATCCCCAACTGGCTCCTGCAGGCCAACCCAAAAGGAGGCAACCCGAACCAGACCTATTTCTGGACAGCTCCCTCAGAGGGATGCCATCACGTGAACAACCTTATACCCGAACGCCAGCAAAAGTCAACCCCTCCTGGGGATTTTTTCTTGACGGAGGAGAACACCCGTATTTGCAATGTGTCCGTCCAAGGGGCCCAACCCTCGCCGGCGGCGTCGCCGCTCCCCGGCTTCCTCCTGCCAGGCGGCGGCTCGCGCTGGGGCACGCCATACAATCGATCCATGCCCCGTAACGCGCCAAATGACCGCACATGACGCGCATGACGCGTGCCTGGGGTGCCCTCGGGCACGAGCAGCGCATCGCCGCATTGGCGGCCCTGGCCCTGCTCGTGACGATGTTCTTCCCGTGGTATGAGCTGCAATCGCTCAACCGCAAGACGGGCGCGATCGACTCGCGCTCGATCTCCGCGTTCGGGGACGTGTCGTTCGTCGAGGCGGCCGTGTTCCTGGTCGCCGCCGGCGTGACCGCGCTCCTGTTCGCGAGAGCCGAGCGCAAGGACTTCCACATGCCGGGCAGCGACGGGGCCGTCGTGATGGTGGCCGGCGGGTGGGCCACGCTGCTGATCTTCTATCGCGTGTTCAGCCGCCCCACCGGGCACGGCTACCCCGTGGGCATCCAGTGGGGCTTCTTCCTGGCGTTCGTCGCCGCCGGGGCGCTGACGTATGCGGGCTGGCGCATGCGCGCGATCAGCACGCCTGAAGCACCCCTCTTGCGCCGGCGCGCCCGCGCGCCGGAGTCCCCGCCCGCGGAGGACCTCACAGTCCTCGCCCCCACCGCCCGGCGCGTGGAGAGGACGGCCCCGGTACCGGCCCACGCCGCCCGGCCACAGACCAGCTCGCCGCAACGATCCTCCCCTTCGGGGGCCCCTCCTTCGACGACCATGCCGGCGGAGGAGCCGCGGGCTGGGAATTCGAGGGATGTGGCAACCACCACGCCTGCGCCTGCGACGCGGGCCGGGTCGCAGGGCTCGGCTGCACCCAAACGCCCCCGTTTCCCGCCCGCGCCCTCTGAGCAGCTCTCCTTCGAGGACCCCGCCTATCATTCCCCCGACGATGCCCCCCGCAGGACCTAGCTCCTCCGCCGACATCGCCGCCGGCTTGGCGGCGGTCGGCTACCTGCCGAGCGAGTCGACCGCGCTCGTCGCCTACCTGGCGACCCGCCTGGGCAAGCCCGTGCTGGTCGAGGGGCCGGCCGGGGTCGGCAAGACCGAGCTGGCCAAGGCGCTCGCGCGCTACCTCGGGCGCGAGCTGATCCGCCTGCAGTGCTACGAGGGCCTGGACGAGGCCAAGGCCCTGTACGAGTGGAACTACCGCAAGCAGCTCCTGCGCATCCAGGCCGAGGCGTCGGGCACCGGCTGGGAGGCCGTGCAAGAGGACATCTTCGGCGAGGAGTTCCTGCTCGCGCGGCCCTTGATGAGCGCGATCGCCTCCGAGCAGCCGGTCGTGCTGTTGATCGACGAGATCGACAAGACCGACCAGGAGTTCGAGGCGATGCTGCTGGAGGTGCTGTCGGACTTCCAGATCTCGATCCCCGAGCTCGGCAAGGTCAGCTCGACGACGCATCCGGTCGTGCTACTCACCTCCAACAACTCGCGCGAGCTGACCGAGGCGCTCAAGCGCCGCTGCCTGTACCTGTGGCTCGACTACCCGTGCCTGGAGCACGAGCTGGCGATCGTCAAGCTGCACGCGCCCGACCTCTCGGAGGCCGTCGCCCGGCGACTGGTGGAGGTCGTGGGCATGGTCAGGCAGCTCGACCTCAAGAAGCCGCCCTCGATCGCCGAGTCGATCGACTGGGCGCGCGCGCTGCTCTTGCTCGGCGCCAAGGACATCGACACGGACACGTTCAACGAGACGATGTCGGTGATCGTCAAGCACCGCACCGACATGGACATCGTCGCCGAGCGCGTCGGCCTCAAGCTCGCCCAGGGCGCGGAGCCCGCCGATGTCCAGCCCGTCTGAGACGCCGCCCGACTCCATACCGCCCGAGGGTATGGCGGCGGCCTCCCCCACCCCCCCAAACGTAGCCATGCCGGAGGGCATGGCGGCGCGCCTCCTCGAACTGGGCGAGCAACTGCGTGCCGAGGGCGTGGCCGTCGGCACCTCGGAGCTGCTCGACGCCTTCGCCGTGTTGCGCGAGATCCCGTGGACCGGACAGGGGGACTTCCGCGAGGCGCTTGCCGCCACCTTGGCCAAGAGCCAGGAGGATCGTCGTACGTTCGAGTTGGTCTTCGACCGCTTCTTCTTTCGCGCCGTAGAGATCGCCTCGGTGCGCCAGGGCATCGAGGAAACGGGCGAGTCGGCGTTTGACCCGAGCGATCTGTCGGAAACCGAATTGGACGCCCTGCGCAAGCAGATAGCGCAGGCCCTGCTGGGTGGCGCGGAGGGCGCGATGCGCGACCTGGCGCGCATGGCGATCGCCGCCTTCGGCCAGGCCGAGCAGGGCTCGGGCGTGATCGGCGTGGACGTGCAGCGCATCCGGCGCGCCCTGGGCCTGCGGGCCGAGCCCCAGCCCGAGCTGCCCGTGGAGGACCCGCGTCGCGAGGGCGTTCCGCGCGAGGCGTTGCGCCGCTTCGAGGTCCTGATGCGGCGCGAGCTGGAACGTACGCAGGTGCAGCGCTCCGGGCGCCTGCCGCCCGCACGGCCGCTCGGCGAGCTCGACCGCGCCCTCCCCTCCGGACCGCTCGCGGATCTCGCCGCCGTGCACCGTGTCGTCGCCCAATTGCGCCGCAGGCTGGCGACGCAGGGCAAGCAGAATCGCGGCCACCGCCACCACGCCCACGTGGACGTGCGGCGCACGATGCGCGCCTCGCTACAGACCGGCGGCGTGCCGGTCGAGCTGCGCTTTCGCCCACGCCGCCCGCGGCGTCCGGAGATCTACGTCCTGTGCGACGTCTCCACGAGCGTGACCTCGGCCTCGGTCTTCTTCCTGTCGGTCCTGCACGCCCTGCACGACTCGTTTCGCAAGATGCGCTCGTTCGTGTTCATCGAGCGCATCAGCGAGGTCACCGGCGTATTCGAACACGAGCGCGATTTCAGGGCCGTGAGCGAGCGCATCTCGAGCGACGCGGGCGTGGCCGACATCTCCGGCTACACCGACTACGGCCGCGTGTGGTCCGAGCTCTTGGAGCTGATCCAGGACGACATGAACCCCAGGGCCACGGTGATCGTGCTGGGCGACGCGCGCACCAACGGCCGCGACCCCCGCGCCGAGTTGTTCGGCCAGGTGGCCGCGCGCGCGGGGCGCACCTTCTGGCTGAATCCCGAGCCGCGCCTGTACTGGAACTACGGCGACTCGGTGATCGCCGCCTACGAGCAGTACTGCACCGCGTTTGAGTGCTGGACGACCGCCCAGCTGGAGGACTTCGTCAAGGCGCTCACGCGTCCCGTGGTCGGCGCCGGCGGCTGACCCCCGACCCGGTCGCTCCCCGCGGGCCCATCCGCCGGCCGCATCGTCCGCTCGCGCTAGCATCCTCGCCAGAAGAAAAACCAGGGGAGCTGACGGAGGTCGGCTGAGATGGCGTTCGATTGGGGACTCACCCCAGCCAACGCCGACCCTTCGAACCTGTGGGGTAATGCCCGCGGAGGGAGCGCAGTGCAGACGCAAACACAGTCCCGCGAAGGCCAGGCGCCACCGGCGCGTGGCCTAAGCCAAGCCGCCGCCGCCAAGTGGGCTGGCGACGCCCAGAGCGATCATGCGGTCCGCCTGGACGCAGTCAGCCACGCCTATGAGGACCGCCGTGGCAGCGTGATCCAGGCGCTTGCTGGGGTCTCGCTGCACGCACCGCGCGGGTCGGTGCTCGCGGTGGTAGGCCCAAGCGGCTGCGGCAAGACGACCTTGCTGGAGCTGATCTGCGGCCTGCAGCAACCCGACGCGGGAACCGTGGAATGCGATCAAGCCGTGTTGATGCCCCAGCGCGACCTCTTGCTGCCGTGGCTGAGCGCGGTCGACAACGCCGCCTTGGCATTGCGAATCGCTGGTGACTCGCGCGCGCGCGCGCGTACGCGCGGGGCAGCCCTTTTCGAGGAGCTCGGCCTGAGCGGCTTCGAGCGAGCACGCCCGCGGGAGCTCTCCGGAGGAATGCGCCAGCGCGTGGCCTTCCTGCGCACGCTGCTCTCCGGTAAGCCCTTGTTGTGCTTGGACGAGCCCCTCAGCGCGCTCGATGCGATCACCAGGCAGGAGATGCAGGAATGGCTGACCGGAGCGCTCCTGCGCGAGCCGAGGACCGTGATGATCGTGACCCATGACGTGGAGGAGGCGATCGTGCTCGCCGACCGCGTGGCGGTGCTCTCCCCCCGCCCCGGTCGCGTGGTGGCCGAGTTGACGGTCGGTCTTCCCCGTCCCCGCAAGCGCACCGACCCCGAGGTCCTCGCCTTGCGCGAGCAGGCCATGCGCGCTCTCCAGATGGGGGCGTCGGTAGGCGATTCTCCCTCGAGCGGAGATAGCCTGCGATGAGCTCGCCGAAGGCGCCCCCACGCAGGGACGGCGTTCGATGAGCTCACGGGAGACGCCCCCTAAGCACGCGCGCAAGGCATACCGTTTCGCGTTTGCGCATCGCCTCGCCCGCGGCCTGCCGGCGGCGCTGCTGGCGCTCGCGCTGCTCGGGGCATGGGAGGCATATGTCGACCTGGGCTCGGTCAGCTCGATCGTCTTGCCGGCCCCCCACGAAGTCGCCGCCGAAGCGTGGAGCAACGCGGGCCTACTGGCCGCCAACCTCGAACTGACCGCCCAGGAGGTGGGCCTGGGCGTACTGCTGGCCTTGGTCCTCGGCTTTGTATTGGGTGTGCTGATCCATCTCTCACCGCTCCTGCGCCGCGCGGTGTATCCGCTGGCCGTCGGCTCCCAGGCGGTGCCAGTGGCGCTGATTGGCGTGCTGCTCGTGTTCTGGTGGGGCTTTGGCGTGCTTCCGAAGCTGTTCGTGATCGTCCTGATCTGCTTCTTTCCGGTTGTGGTGACGACGGTGGACGGCCTGGCCGCGGTCGACCCCGACCAGCTCAAGCTGCTGCGCACATTGGGGGCCTCGCGCTGGCAGGCGCTGCGCTTCGGCGAGCTTCCCGCGGCCATACCGGCCGCGCTGAGCGGCGCGCGCATCGCGCTTGCCGTGGGCGTGATCGGGGCGTATATAGCCGAGACCTCGACCGCCACCTCCGGCCCGTACGCCGGACTTGGCCATCAGATCAATGCGGACATCAATGCCTTGCAGACCCCGCGCGCCTATGCGGCCGCTGCCGTGCTGTTTGTGTTCGCGATCGCCTGCTTCTACACCCTCGCCCTGGCAGAGCGTGTGCTCGCGCCGTGGGCACAAAAGCAAAGAGGAGAGTTCCCTTGAGAGCACCGCAATCCCAGGCACATCCCAACGGCAGGCGCATCCGGCGCGTGCTCACGCTGCTGCTCGCCCTCCCCTGCCTGCTGGCGCTGGCGGCCTGCGGCTCCAAGCAGGACGCCGTCTCAGCGCCGGGAACGAAGCCTTTCTCGGTGATGCTCGATTGGTTCCCCAACGCGGACCACGCTTCGCTGTACACGGCTATCGCTCACGGGGACTTCGCGACGGCCGGCCTCGACGTGAAGCCTGTCGTGCCCACCGAATCGGCCGAACCGCTCAAGCTGCTGGCGGCGGGCAAGGTGGACATGGCGATCTCCTACGAGCCTGAGCTGCTGCTCGCGCGCGATCAAGGCCTTAAAGTCGTATCGATCGGTGCGCTCGTGCAGCGTCCGCTGACCTCGATCATCGCGCTGCCGAGCGCCCACGTGCGCTCCGTAGCGGACCTTGCCGGCAAGCGCGTGGGTACCGCTGGGATCCCCTACCAGGCGGCCGAGCTGCACACGGCCTTGCAGGCAGCCGGCGTGAACCCGGGCAGCGTCGGCGAAAGCGACGTCGGCTTCAACCTCGTGGGAGCGATGCTCTCGGGCAAGGTGGCGGCCACCCTCGGCGGCTACTGGAACTATGAGGCGATCCAGCTGGAGCAGATGAAGAAGAAGCCGGTCGTCATCCCGGTCGAGGAGGCCGGCGTGCCCACATACGACGAGCTGGTGCTGGTCGTGCGCGAAGACGAGGCGGGTACCCGCGGGCAGGATCTCCGAGCGTTCTTGCAGGCGCTCACCCAGGGCGAGCAGCAGGCGCGCGCCGACCCAGCCGGGGCAGCGACGCTAATCGTAAAGGCCAACCCCTCGGCGCGGGCCAAGCTGCAACTGGCCTCGATCGAGGCGACCTTGCCGGCCACGCTTCCCGGCGGCCACGCAAAGCCCTACGGCTGGCAGGATCCCTCCGCATGGGCCGCGTTCGGGCGCTGGATGTATGCGCACGCGCTGATCCACGCCAATCCCAACGCCGCCGGCCTGCCACCTTTCACCAATGAGTTCTTGCCCGGCGAAGGCATATAGAAGCGAAACCCTACCCACGCTGCCCATGAAGCGCGCACACGGCCCTTGAAGCAGCCAAGCACTCGCATCCGTACCGCCCCACGTCAACGCCCGTAGTTCCCCGCAGGCAAGCGACCCCTCCAGGCGCTAGCGTCTCGCACGTGGCTGAACAGGGCCAACAGGCAGAACAGGAACAGGCGACGCGCCAGGAGGCCGGCCCACAGGCGACGATCCGCATCGTGCTGGCCGACGACCACGCGGTCGTACGCAGCGGCCTGCGCATGCTGCTGGAGAGCGAGAACGACTTCGAGGTCGTCGCCGAGGCGGGCGACACCGAAAGCGCACAGCGCTACGTGCACGGCCATCATCCGGCCGTGCTCGTGCTCGACCTGAACATGCCCGGCGGATCGAGCCTGGAGGCGATTCCGGAGATCCGCAAGCACAGCCCCGACACGCAGATCGTGGTGCTCACGATGCAGCAGGAGCCCGCGTTCGCGCGTCATGCGCTCAGCGCGGGAGCGATCGGATACGTGCTCAAGGAGGCCGCCGACGACGAGCTGGTGGAGGCGGTGCGCAGGGCCGCGCGCGGCGAGAGCTACCTGAACCCTCGCCTGGGCGCGCGGCTTGCCTCCGAGCCCGCTCCCGGGCCGCCCGACGACCTCAGCGAGCGGGAGGTGGACGTGCTGCGTTTGATCGCGCTTGGCCACACCAACGCGGAGATCGCCGAGCAGCTGTTCCTCTCGGTGCGCACGGTGGAGACACACAGGGCCCACATCCAGCAGAAGCTCAACCTCTCCTCACGTGCCGAGCTTGTGGGCTACGCGCTCAAACGCGGGCTGATCCACTCCTCTTGAAAGTATGGGACGACGGTGCCGATTAGCAACGCCTGCTTTGTGGTAAATCCCCTAGCAGAGCGGGTGGTGAGAGCGGATGGACGCAACGTGCTCGAACGGGAGCATGCGTGGCAAACCAAAGGAGAGACTCGATCCTTCCCAACGCTATACGCACTCTAGAGACTGCCCCGACCGCGTCATCGTGGTCTCAGTGCTGCCCCCCGACCCGAGGGCGGTGAAGATGGCGCATCATCCACCGGGACAGGTAGACGTCCAGTACTCCCTACCTGGGCGCCGTGGAGGCGGTCGCGCGTGGAGCAGCAAGAGTGCTCCGCGCGTGACCCCTCCCAAGTGATTCACAGAACCACTCACCCACCCGGAGAAGCACTCACACCACCCGGTCTCGTCTCACGCGGCCTGGGCTTGGGGCACGCGCATGCGCGAGAGCTCACCCGGCTCAGGGTCCGCCTCCTGGGCCACGCCGGCCGGGGGACGCAGCACCAGCAGCGCCGCGAGCACGCCGGCCGCAACCGCGCCCGCACCGACCAGATATGCGAGGTGATATCCACCCGTCAGCGCGCTCTCCAGCGGGTATCCCCTTGCCGCCAGTGTCTTTGTGTGATCGGTGGCGATCGTCCCCAGCGTGGCCAGGCCGAT
>DATMPT010000012.1:0-3707 GCA_035567355.1 Solirubrobacteraceae bacterium | reverse complement strand
GCATGCTCGCGGCATTCGCCGCGGTGATGAGCCCGCTGCGCGATGTTCGCTCGCGCGATCCGCTCGCCGCGATCGGTCCACACGAGCGCTCGCGCGCCCGCGCTCGCATTGGGCTGGCCGGGCTTGCCTGTCTAGCCGCGGCGAGCGCGCTACTGACGGTGGAACCCGACGCGGCGATTCCCGGCATGGTGCTCGTGATCGCGGCGCTGCTCTGCCTGTTGCCGCTCGCGCTCGCCGCCACGCTCGCACTCACGGGGCGGCTCGCCCGCCTATTTGTGAGTCCCGTCCCGCACATCGCGCGGATGGAGCTGAGCGCCGGACACGCGCGCGCGATGGCGATCGCTGCCACCGGCGCGATGGCCGTCTTTGGAAGCGTGGCGATCGGAGGGGCGCGACGCGACCTGCTCGCGGGCCTGCGCACGGCCGCGCGTGAAACGAGCGCCACCGCGCAGATCTGGGTAGCGCCCACCGGCTCGTATGACCTGCTCATGACCACTCCATTCGCGCCGCTCGCCCAGGCCCGCCTGGGCCGTGTTCCCGGGGTGCAAGCCGTCGGGCTCTACCGTGGCGGGCTGCTCGACTACGGGCAGCGGCGCGTGCGCGTCATCGCGCCGCCCCTCACCGCAAGCACACTGCTGCCGGCGGGACAGCTGTTGGGAGCCGACGCGCCGCGGGCCGAACGGCGAATCCGCGGCGGCGGCTGGCTCGTGATGTCGCGGGCCCTCGCCGAAGAACATGACTTGCGTGTCGGGCAGGCCGTGATATTGCCCACGCCCGACCCCACGCCGATGCGTATCGCGGCGCTGTCCACCAACATCGGTTGGGAGCCTGGCTCGATCGTGATGAGCTCACCAAGCTATGCGCACGCTTGGGGCAGCACAGACGCAAGCGCCTACGCGATCCAATTCGCCCCCGGCGTGACGCCCAGCCGTGGAGCGCGCGAGCTGCGCCAAGCTTTGGCTGGCAGTGGGCAAACCGCGCTCTCGGTGCAGACGGCTGAGGAGCGCAGCGCGGGCCTGCAAGCGCTCGACGAGCGCGCGCTGGCGCGCCTCACGCAGATCGCGACGCTCATCCCCATCTTCGCGGTGCTCGCGATGGCGGCCGCGATCGGCGCGATGGTGTGGCAGCGCCGCCCGCGCCTTGCCAAGCTCAAGCTCGAGGGCCTCGCGCGAGCGCAACTGTGGCGCACGATCCTGCTCGAGAACTTGCTCCTGCTCGGCGCCGGCTGCGTGACGGGCACTCTCTTCGGCCTCTACGCCCAGCGTCTTGCCGACCGCGCGCTCGCGCACACGATCAATTTTCCCCTCTCAGGCTCGCTCGACCTGCCGCCCGCGCTCGCAAGCCTCGGGCTGGTGATCGCTACGGCGCTCGCGATCCTCGCGCTCCCCGGGTATTTGGCGACTGGCGTGCCGGCAAGCGTCGCTCTGCAGGAGTGAGGGCATGCCCTGCGCATCCTCGCCAACTCAGGCGTGGCTGACCACTTTGCGTTCCTCGCGTTCCTCGAAATAGGCGCGGTCGAGCTTCCCCATCGAGGTGATCGGGGCATCTCCGTGGTACTCGGCGAGGATGGCCGCCCAGTCGTTTGTGGCATGCAGCTGGGCCATCACCGACGCCAGCGCCACCTCGATCCGGGTCCACGTCCAACAGTCGTTCTGCATGGTGAGGTACCGAAGCGCGTTTGCCGAGGGTCCGGTTGGCGAAAACCTGTGCTCGATCCAGCTAGCCGCATACTCGGGGGTGAACGTAAACGGCTGCTCCGCCCACAGATACCGAAAAGGCCCATGCCACCAGGCGAATACTTCCTCGGGACTGACGGGGTCTGAGGATCTCCAGTATCCGGCCTCTACGCACGCCCTCCATGTTTCGAGCACATCGCCACGCACGCACGCTCGCATGATCGCAATGGCCATTTCGGCCCGGTCGCGAGGGAATCGCTGTACGCAGCCAAAGTCCAGGAAGCTAACGCTCCCGTCGTCGTGGAACAGGTAGTTGCCGGGGTGCGGATCGGCGTTGATCATGCCGAGGCGGTCGTGCGAGCCGTACACGAAGCGCCAGATCGCCTCCGCCCACCGATTGCGCAGCTCCTGCTTTGCGCCAAAGGTCTCGCTCCAGGATCGGCCCCAGCAGAGCTCCTGGGTGAGCACGCGACCGGTGCACAGCTCGCCGATCACCTCCGGCACGCGAATGAACGGGTGTCCGTGGTACAGCTCGGCGAACTCTGCCTGGTTGGCCGCCTCGAGCCTGTAATCGAGCTCCTCGACGATGCGCGCACTCATGTCGCGTGCCGCGACTCGGACGTCAGCATTCAGCCGGCGTGTGTACATGCCCGCGAGCAGAGTCAAGAACGTCACCAGCAGTTGCGCGTTCTTCAGGTCGGCGCGGATCGCCTCCGCGACTCCGGGATACTGGATCTTGACCGCTACCTCGCGACCGTCGTGCAGTCGCGCCGCGTGCACCTGGCCGATCGACGCGGCTGCCAGGGGCTCCCAGTCGAACTCGGCGAACGCGCTCTCGGCCCGCCGACCGAGCTCGTGCTCGAGCACCACTCGCGCAAGCTCGGGCGCCATCGGTGGCGCGTCATCGCGCAGTCGCGCCAGCGCCGCCTGGTAGATCGACTGGAACTCCGCCGGCACCGCGGGCGTGGCCGACGCGAATGAGAGCATCTGCCCGGCCTTCATCAGGGCGCCCTTGGAGTGACCGAGCAGCTCGGCGTAACGCTCAGCCGTGCGGACATGAAACTCGGTGCTGTCCGCGCCTGTCAGCGCGCCACGCAACCCGACCACGGTAGCCTCGCCCGCCGTACGAGCGCTCAGCGCAGCCAGCGGGGCGGTGCGTCGCAAGCGCCCACGGCTGACGCCATCACCCTTCGTCGGCCTAGCTAAGTCGGCTAAGTCACTGGAGGGAACCCGGGCATTGAACACCAAACACATCCTTCCTTGATCTACTGGCTTCAGGTAAGTGTATACTGATTTGCGGCCCATCCATGTCGAGTACGACCCCGACCCGCGAGCGCATCGTCGACGAGGCGATGCACCTATTCAGCCAGCACGGCTATGCCGCCACCAGCATCGCCAAGATCGAGGCGGCGGCAGGACTCACACCTGGGGCGGGCGGGCTCTACCACCACTTCGAGAGCAAGGAAGCGGTCCTTGCCGCAGGCATCGAGCGGCAGCTCTCGAGGCTCGGCGCGCTCCGCGAGATCCGGCACACGCTCGGATCGTTGGGAGACATCCGCGCCGAACTGACGCTGACGGCTCGCTACGTCCTCGCCGAGCTCGACAGCGAGTCAGAGCTGCTGCGCATCCTGGCCTCCGACGCACGCAACCGGCCGCAGCTACTGACCAGCGCCGTCGAGGAGCTCGTGAGCTCCACATTCACAGGCTTTGCCACGTGGATCGGCGAACGCGCCGAGCGCGCCATACCCGCCGAGGAAGCGAGAACGATAGCCGCCTTCGGACTAGGATCGCTGCTCTCCTCTCGCCTGCTACGCGACGTCCTCGGCATCCCAGCCCAGGTCGACGACCTAACGCTGGTCGACACCTGGGTGCAGATGATGGCTACAGCTCTGGCCGATGATCCTGCGCACGCCTGATACGCGGTAGGGCTCGGCGACTACACAGGCCCTGCCCATGGCTCTTGGCAGACGGCGACTCGGCCCAGACTTCGATCTCCTCGTCGCCCGGGGACAAACCCCGGCCCCGACCCCC
>DATMPT010000011.1:0-5472 GCA_035567355.1 Solirubrobacteraceae bacterium | reverse complement strand
GAGATGCACAGCCGTACGGAGTCAAACGCTCCGTCGGCATCTGCGTCCTCGGACAGCAATCCATAAAGGGCCGGAACCGAACCGAAGACTGTCGGTTGCTGGTCGCGGAGCGTGCTCAACAACCGCTCGGCGCTGGGGGGGCCATCGAGCAGGATCGAGGTCGCGCCGAAGTAAAGCGGAAACGAAAGGGCGTTGCCCAGCCCGTAGGCGTGATAGAGCTTGGTGGTAGAGAAGATCCGGTCGCGCTCGTCGATGCCAAGCACTTGCCGGGCGAACGTCTGGCAGGTGACCTCGATGCTGCCGTGCACATGCACCACGCCCTTGGGCCTGCCCGTGGAACCCGAGCTATAGAGCCAGAACGCCATGTCCTCGGGATGGGTGGCCACCGGAGCGAGCTCCGCCTCCTGCGCCGCGAGCGCACCGTCGAGTTCGATAACGCCATCGCCATCGCCGCCGCGGGAGAGATAGCGCAGGCTCCTGCCCGCCAGTGCCCGGCGCAGCGTCGCGACGGAGCCCGCATCGCACACGATCGTCTCGGCATAGGAGTCATCCACGAAGTGGCGGTAGTTCTCGGGAGTGTCCAGCACACTCACGGGCACCGGCACCGCCCCGATCCGCATGGCGCCAAGAAACGCGACCGGGAAAGCCGTGGTGTCGTCGAGCACCAGCAGCACGCGCTGTTCGCGGCGCACACCTAGCTCTCTCAACACGCCCCCCATGCGGTTGACCTGATGCAGCAACTGCTCGTAGGTGAGCTCGCCGTCCCCAGCGATGAACGCCGTCTTCGCTCCCCGTCCAGCATCGAGGTTGCGATCGACCAAGAGACTGGCGTTGCAAGAACCGGCAGCGATCATCCGGCTGCTGCCATCAATCTCCCGGCTGCGAGCCAGCGACCGAACCTGACCCCTCTGCGGAGTCTGCGGCGCAGCCCAGCGGACGGTACATCGCGCCGTCGCCCTCGACCGCGAAAGCCTCTGATATCAGCAGCGCCGGCCGGCTGTTTGTGATGATCCGATAGAGCCGCACAAGCGCGCTTACCGACGATGGCACCGGACCGGCCCACGGCGGCGGTGCGCTCAGCCGAAACCACAGCAACTCGCGCCGGCTCTCGAGCCTCGCCTGCTCGAGCGAACCGCCGATGCCGTGAGGCATGCTGTCCAGCAGACCCAAAAAACCAGCCGGCAGCCTGTCCGCCAGCAGGTAGGACTCTGCCCACACCGCCGGCGTGGGTCCCATGATGGTCATGGCGACCCGCCGCCGGATGCACTCGGCGTCCGCGCTCGCATCGAGGTGATTGGCGGCCCACGCAGGCAACGACGCGCGCGACTGATCCACGACGTCGACCGCCACGCTACAGAGCGTCTGGGCTTCCAGCGCCCGTGTGACAGTGCCGTCTGTGAAGAGCAGGCAGCGGAGCAGTGGATCCAGGGCGCCCACCTCCAAGCTGGAGAGCTCGGCTGCTTGGGCGTATTGCAACGTGAAGTGCCGCTGGGCCAAGCGGTCTGCGGCGAGCGGGTCTACGCCCCCCCAATTCTCCGTCGGGACCGACTCGCCACTCATGACGGGCACTCCCCCGCCCAGCGCGGTCGTGGGACTCTCCGAAAGCCTCACAGAGATCACGACATCAGTCGCAGGACGAGCCAATCCGGGCGAGTCAGAAACATTGGTAGAGATCCTAAACCGGCGGGCCGAACGTTGTCAACCGGCGGCGCAAGAAAAGGACCGTGTGTCTGAGTACATTCTATTACTGGGGATTCTGGGCGATAACAGTTCGACAAAAAGGGCACGCGCTGTCTAATCCTTGGTCGTGCAACTCACCGCCGCAGTGACATCAGTTGACAAGCCCCCCCACATTTAGTAGCGGCTGCTCAACGCAATTCGGCGAGCGGTTGGGCTGTGAGCCCGGCCGCTGGCAGCGCGGCTATCGCTCCACCATCACCCAAAACTGTCTCTTCACCGCAACGGACGCAAGCTCACAAGCCGCCAGCGGCTCGTGAGAGCGCATCTGCGAGCCTGTCGATCAACTCGCCCGCTCTGGCGACCGCGCGGTCCAGAAGCAAAAAGCCGTGCATTTGATCCTCGACGTGAACGTGCTCGACCGCCACGCTCGAGTTTTGCAGCCTGTGCGCGTAGGCGATGCCCTGGTCGCGCAAGGGATCGAACTCCGCTGTCATGAGGAAGACCGGCGAGACACCGGCGAGATTCTCGGCGGCGAGCGCAAACAGGTACGGATCGTCTGGCTCATGGGCGCCAGGCATGTAATTCGCCAGCGACCATCTTACGAACTTGACATCCAGGGTGTAGCCCTCCCCGCGCTCCTGGTAAGAGGGCCAGTCCTCGGAGAGATCGATGATCGGGTAGGCCAGGGCCTGCAGCACGGGCATCTGGGCGCCCAGATCGCGCAGCAACAACGCGAGGCAGGTGGCTGTGGCGCCACCCGAGCTTTCGCCGATGAGCGCAACGCAGGAACCATCCGCTCCAATGCGGGGAGCGTTGTCGAGCAACCAGCGATATGCGAGCAGGGCGTCCTGCAGCGCTGCTGGGTGCTGGTGCTCGGGCGCCCTGCGAAAGTCAAGTGAGGCCAACATCCATCCCGAGCGCCTTGCGATGCGTCTACACAGGCGATCGTGGGTGTCCAGATCGTTGAGCGTCCAGCCGCCACCGTGCAGAAACAGGGCCACGGGCAGCCGGCCCGTGGCGGGTCGATATATGCGCAGGGCGAGCGGGCCACCTGGAGAAGGAAGCAAGACATCCTGGACTGCGTGCAACGCCAGCGGCTCGCCCCGGGTAATGAATGCACCACGCATACGCTCCCGTGCCTGCTCCACTGGCAGCTCATAAGGCTGAGCGCCACCAGCCGCCTGCATAACCTCCAACAGCGCCTGGGCCTGCGGGTCGAGTTGGTGACTCATGGCCGTTCACGAATGTCAGACGCTCGCGCGCCGCGATTGACGACTATCGCTGTAAGGATGATCCCCTCGTCAACAGTCCACCTTCCAGAGAAGCCACGCAGCGGTCCCTGTTCCAGTCTCGGCCCCTCGACCAGGAGTCGAGCGGTGAAGCTGCCGGCGCCAGGGTCGACCGAGATGACGGCATCCTCAAATCCCAGCCACCGCTGGGCCAGGGGAAACCATGCCTTGTAAACAGACTCCTTGGCGCTGAACAGCAGCCGATCCCAGCACACCGTCGGGCGCTCCCCCAGCAAGCGATCCAGCCACGTGCGCTCCTCTGCCCGCGCGATGTCACCCAGCAGGCCTCGAGGCAGGGCAGCGTTGGGCTCTGCGTCTATGCCGATCGTGACAATTAGGGAATCCCGTGCCAGCGCGCAGGCCCGATAGCCATCGCAATGGGTCAGGCTCCCGACGATGCCCTCAGGCCACAGAGGCTCTCCCCGCTGCCCATTTGGAATGGGCGCGGGAGGAATTCCAAGCCGTTGCAGCGCTGTCCGCGCGCATGCACGGACGGTTGTGAACTCCCGCCTTCGCTTGTCCACAGCTTCGCCGAGCGTGCCCTCCTCTTGCGGAAACAGCTTCGCCTCGAGCAAATCCTCGCGCGTCTCAACAGCCGTGACACACGCAGGCAGAATCGACTGGAGCGCCACGTCACTCCGCCGGAAGGATCTGGCGAAGGACCGGCCTGTGCGACAGGCGACGATGCCACTCGCGCGGATATCCGAGGGAGACCTCCTCGAACCTGACCCCGTCCTGCCAGGTAGTGCGAGGAATGTGCAGGTGACCGTACACCACCGCGGCTACGTTAAAGCACACGTGCCAGTCGGCTGTGCGAGTCGTGCCACACCATTGTGCGAACTCCGGATGCAAGAGAACCCTGGTGGGATGATCGGTGAGAGGGAAGTGATTAACAATCACAAGCGGAATATCTCGGTCGCAGTTCCGCAGCTTCGCTTCGGTGATGTCAACCCGGGCGTGACACCAAGCATCGCGGCTGGAATATGGGTCGGGGTGTAGCAGGAACTCATCGCTGCAGACCACGCCGGCGCTGTGAGCGCGCGCGAGCGACTCGGCCTTGGTGGCGGCGATGTTGCGTCCGAACGAATAGTCGTACAGCACGAACAGAGGCGCGACTGCGAGCGGGCCGCCCTCTCCCTCCCACACGGCATACGGGTCCTCGGGCGTCAGCACGCCAATGCGCCGGCAGGCATCCACCAGATGGCGGTAACGTTTCTCCCCGCGCAGGCCCGGCCGCTCGTCGGGGGTGGTCCAGAGCTCGTGGTTGCCCGGCGTCCACACCACTGTGTGAAAGCGCCGGCTCAGCAGCCCGAGCGCCCATTCCACGTCCTCGATCGAGTCGCTCACGTCTCCGCACACGAGCAGCCAGTCGGCGTCGTTGTGGGGTCGCAAGCGTTCGACCACAAGGCGGTTCTCGGGGTGGGTGACGTGCAGATCGCTGATGGCATAGATGCCGCTAGATGTCTTCTCTGCGATCGTCATCGGCGCGATCATACTTGCGCGCCGGGGGTCCCTCGGAGCACGAAGCGGTACTGTCCGGCACGCTCCACAACGTCAATCGCTTCAGAAGGAGAGGTCGCGTACATGCCGCCGCTGATTACCCGCGAGCAAGCCCTCCAGCTCGGCGAGATCGAGGATCATGCCGAGATCGAAGCGCTCGTCGAGCGTGCGTGGGTGGCGCGCAACGAGCGCTTTGGCGACTCGACGGACATGTGCTCGCTGGTGAATGCAAAGTCGGGCGGGTGTGCGGAGGATTGCGGCTTCTGTG
This sequence comes from Solirubrobacteraceae bacterium, assembly GCA_035567355.1. Classification (GTDB taxonomy): domain Bacteria; phylum Actinomycetota; class Thermoleophilia; order Solirubrobacterales; family Solirubrobacteraceae; genus Palsa-744. The sequence continues at coordinate 735 of DATMPT010000011.1, read as the reverse complement.
CCCAGTCGCGCTTCGCCGAGGCCGAAACGCCGATGCACGCGATGATGGATCCCGAGCAGATCCTCGAGCACGCGCGCGCGGCCGAGGCGGCGGGGGCACATCGATTCTGCATGGTCACACAGGGCCAGGGGCTCTCCAAACGCGACTTCGAGAAGATCCTCGAAGGCGCACGCCTGGTCGCCGAGAAGACGAACCTCAAGCGCTGCGCCTCGGTCGGGCACATGTCCACCGCGCGCGCAAAGGCGCTGAAGGAGGCGGGCGTCCAGCGCGTACACCACAACGTGGAGACGGCGGAGAGCTACTACGACGAAGTCTCGAGCACCGTGCGCTACGAGGGTCGCTTGCGCACGATCCAAGCGGTGCGAGAGGCGGGCCTGGAGACGTGCGTGGGCGGCATCCTCAACCTCGGCGAGAGCCGCGAGCAGCGCGTGGAGATGGCCTTTGAGCTGGCGGCCATCAACCCGACGAGCGTGCCCATCAACCTGCTCAACCCACGCCCGGGCACGAAGTTCGGCGACCGCGAGTGCATCGACCCTTGGGAGGCCATCAAGTGGGTGGCGATCTTCCGCCTGATCCTGCCCGAGGCACTATTCAGGCTGTGCGGGGGACGCGTGGAGAACCTGGGCGAGTTGCAACCGCTCGCGGTGAAGGCAGGGCTCAACGGGGTGATGATGGGCAACTTCCTGACCACGCTCGGCTCCAGTCCAGAGGAAGACCGCGCGATGTTCGAGGAGC
>DATMPT010000010.1:0-3225 GCA_035567355.1 Solirubrobacteraceae bacterium | reverse complement strand
AGGCGGCCCACCGGTCCACCTCTTCACAACACAAGGGATTCCATATGAAGCAGCGTCTCACGACACTCCTCACGGCCGGATTGCTAGTGCTCGGCACGGGCGGAACGCTGGCGCTCGCCGGCGGCGGCGACGGCAAAGACGGCGGTGGCAGTGCCAGCTTCCACCAATATCGCCCCGAATGCCCGGCCGGCTATGTGCTGGAGGGCCGCCACTGCATCCCGATTCCCCCGCCACGTTGCCCGCGCGGCTATGAATTGAGCGGCGGCAAATGTGTTCCCACGCCGCCTCCGACGTGCCCGCCAGGCTATGAACTGAGAGGCCGCAATTGCAAGCCGATCCCGGTTCCCCACTGCCCACCAGGCTTCGTGCTCCAAGAAGGCAGCTGCCATTTCGTGGGCCACGAAAAAAGTGGCTCTGGCGGTAAAGGCGGCGGCAAAGACGGGAGCGGCTCGGGAGGCGATAAAGGTGGCTTTGGCAAAGACGGCGGCCAAGGTGGCTTCAGCCAGGGCGGCTTCGGCTTTGGCGGCGGCGATAAAGGCGGCAAAGGTGGCCACCGCCACCACTAGCCCGGTCGTCTGATGCGCAGGTTGACGGCGGCTGTCGTATGGATGGTGGTCCTAGTGGGGATCGCCGCGACAGTCGTCGTCCTGCGCGACCGGGGCGGCGCGGGCCTCTTTCGCATCGAACAGTCGAGGGCCTTCGCCTTGAAGTCCGCGACGGTCCTCGAGGCAGCTCAGGTGGAGACCGTCGTGGCGCAGGCGCCGGAGCCGGTGAGACCAGCCAGGCGCACCCCACCGGCGCTCGTTCGCTGCCGGCCCGGGGGAGGGGGGGTTTTGCGCGACCCGTGGTCGTGCACGGTCCGCTACCGCTCGGGCACCTTCGCCTACTATCGCGTGGAGGTCCAGCCCGACGGCTACTACAGCGGCACAGGCACAGGCGCGATCGACGGCTGCTGCGTAAAGACGCCAACCTTGGACTGAGCGCGGACAGCGCCGCGAGCCCAGCGCCTCGGCGTGAAGATTCCGGTCGGCGTGTCGGAACTCAGTCCGCTCGAACGTATTGGAATAACAGAGGGCACGCGGACCGGAGGTGCAGGGATCGCGTAGCCGAGATTCTGTCCAGGCTCGATGTAGGGAGATGAGATGCGTACGCAGCAACGCCCACGTCGCTACATAGCGGGACATTGGCTGTCCCTGCTCAAACCTGTGCTGCGCTACAGTGCCACCCGCGACGCGTTCGTGTTGCGCGCGATCGGCAACTCATCGGGGCCCGTCCTGCGCGTGGATCGCCGTCGCGGGGGCACCTCGGTCTACGAAGGCGCCGAGCGCCGTCGCGCAAGCGCCGCCTGAGGTCTGAGGCGGGCTGTCTCGGAGGCCGCCCAGTCTAGGGCCTCGCTTGAGAGGGCCTGGGTGTTCTGAGGGCTATCCGGTCGACTCCACCCGCCGCCCGCCGGGGGTGCGCGGCCTCGCTCAGGAAGCACAAAGATCTCGGATCCAGCTCGTCTACGTCCTATCGTGGGCTGAAGGCCGCGCAAACAGGGGTGGGATGCACCGTGCCCAATAAAGTCCGCAATCTGCGGCAAATCGCGGATGATTTCGCAAGAAAATAACCGCAAAATGCATGTTTGCCCCAAAAATATGTATCATCCGGCGTGCACCGGACGATTCAGGGCGAATGAGTTGAATTATTCGACTATAAGGTCTGAAGAGCAAAGCTAACGAAAAGAGGTGCGGAAGCCGACATTCGTTAAGCAGCTCGTATCGGACGGACACAAAGGAAGGGCTTACAAGGATGATCACCGCGAGCAGGATCCAAGGATGGGTTCATGGATTCATCGGCAGCAGCTGACGCAGGACTTTGGCATGAGCGCTGCTGAACCAACGATCGTCATTGCCGATCACCATCAGGTGACGCGCTTGGGCGTGCGCATGGCCCTTATGCGCGGCGGTTTTCAGGTCGTCGGCGAAGCCGCCGACTGCGATAGCGTCCTTAGAGTTGTCGTCCGTGAGCGTCCCGACGTGTGCCTGCTCGACGTGGACGTGCCCGGAGGCGGCATAGAGACCGCACAAAGGATGGCCGAATCGGTCCCTGCGACCTCCGTGGTCATGCTCACCGTCTCAACTAACACCGAGGAGTTGCTCGCGGCCTTGCGAGCGGGGGCCCTCGGTTACCTGCCCAAGGATATGAGCCCCGACAGGCTACCGGCGGCGCTCCGCGGCGTACTCAAGGGCGAGGCTGCGCTGCCACGCACGCTCGTGGGGCGCGTGCTGCAAGAGTTTCGTGCGTTTGCCGCCGATGCCACCCTCAATCCGGTGCGCGTAGGCGAGGTGCAGCTGACCCCCAGGGAGTCAGAGATTCTGAGGATGCTTCGATCTGGGCTGAGCACCATCGAGGTGGCCGACATGCTCTCTCTCTCGCCGGTCACGGTTCGCCGCCACATCTCCGCCGGAGTAGCCAAGCTCGGCGTTGCCGACCGGGACGCGGCGATTCGAGCCATCGAGCCGATCGCCGCAACCGCGTAATGAGCCTCAGAGAAGGCCGGCTCGCACGGCGTATACCGCGGCCTCAACGCGCGTGCGCACGCCAAGCTTCTCGAATATGTTCGTCACGTGCTGCTTGACGGTATGGCGGCTGATCGACAGCTCCAAGCCGATCGTCGCGTTGTCGGCTCCGCCGGCGAGCAGCTTCAGCACGTCACGCTCGCGCGCGGTCAGTGTGGCCGTATCGTCTTTAGAGGACGATCGTGAGGGTCTGTGGTTGTCAGAGCCCGCGTAGGCGACAAGCGTGCGCACGACCTCACGCGAGAGTACGGCATGGCTGCCGGCGGTGTGGCGGATGCTCGCTACGAGATCCTCGGCTGCGGCATCCTTCAAGATGTAGCCGCAGGCGCCCGCCTCGAGCGCGTCGAGTACATCCTCCTCGCCGGCCGATCTCGTCAGGATGACCGTCCTTGCCTTGGGGCTGGCCGCTGCTATACGGCGCAACGCCTCGGCGCCCGCGGCGTCAGGCATGTCGAGGTCGATCACGATCACATCGGGCTTGAGGCTCTCGGCGAGTGCCACCGCCTGCGCTCCGTCCTTGGCCTCTCCGACGACCGTCATGCCCGCGGCAGTGAGCATGTCGCGCAAGCCCTCACGAAAGAAGTGATGGTCGTCGGCTAGTACAACGCGCAGATCATCGTGATAGGGGTCCATGGGTCGAACATAGTCGAATCTCAGTATTGAC
>DATMPT010000009.1:0-7329 GCA_035567355.1 Solirubrobacteraceae bacterium | reverse complement strand
GGTTTATGAGAAGACGGCCGCCCATCCGCGCTTCCGCTTCTTCGGCAACGTCGAGCTGGGACGCGATGTCTCCAGGGACGAGCTGGCCGGGCACTACCACGCGATCGTCTACGCCACCGGCTCGCCCGCAGACCGGCCCCTGGGCATCCCCGGCGAGGACTTGGAGGGCAGCCACCCGGCGACGGACTTCGTCGGCTGGTACAACGGCCACCCGGACTTCCCCGACCACTACTTCGACCTGTCGGCGGGGCGGGCGGTTGTAATCGGCAACGGCAATGTGGCGCTCGACGTGGCGCGCATGCTGACGCTCAGCCACGAGGAGCTGGCGGTGACCGACATCGCCGACCATGCCTTGGAGGCGCTCGACGCAAGCAGCGTCAGGGAGATCGTGGTGGTGGGCCGCAGGGGGCCCGCCCAGGCGGCCTTCACCAACCCCGAGCTGCGCGAGCTGGGCGAGCTGGCCGACGCCGATGTGATCGTCGATCCCGACGAGCTGGAGCGTGCCTTGGCGGTCGAGGACCCCAACATGGACGCCACCTCCACACAGAATGTGGCGATCCTGCGCGACTACGCGGGGCGTACCCCGGCGGGGGGAACCGCCGCCGGAGGCGGTGGTCGCAAGCGCGTGGTCCTGCGTTTCCTGCTCTCCCCGGTGGAATTGAGGGGGGATAAAAGTTGCGTGCGTACCGTGGTACTGGCGCGCAATGCACTTCGGACCGGGCAGGACGGTCGCCTGCGGGCCGAGCCCACCGGTGAGACGGAGACGATCGAGGCCGGGCTCGTGATGCGGGCGATCGGCTATAAGGGCAAGCCCCTGCCGGGTGTGCCCTTCGACGAGCGAAGCGCCACGATTCCCAACGAGGGCGGCCGCGTCTACGGCCCCGACGGGCCACTGCCCGGCGAGTACACGGTTGGCTGGATCAAGCGGGGTCCTTCGGGCGTGATCGGGACCAACAAGAAGGATGCCCAAGAGACCGTGGACGCACTGCTCGAGGATCTAGCCGCAGGCGCACACTTGGAGCCGGCAGATCCCGACCCGCAGGCAATCGAGGAGCTGCTGCGCACGCGCGTCGAGGCGCTCGTGACCTATGAAGCTTGGTCTGAGATCGACCGCCACGAGCAGGCCCTCGGTGAGCCGCACGGCCGCCCGCGAGTCAAGCTGACGCGGATCGAGCACCTCCTGCGCGTAGCGGCCGGGGAGGCGCCCACGGAGGAGCCGTTGGACACCTTGGGCTTGCGCTGAGGCGCTACCGTTCGGGATGTGTCCGCTCGGATCCCACGCGTACATGCGTGTGCGTGTGCGGGCACGTGCGTGCGGGGGACCCGCGGAAGCAGATCGCCGCAGACCCACCGCCCAGCCCATCTGCCAAACTAGGCCACTCGCGCGCCGTTAGCTCATCGGGTAGAGCTCCGGACTTTTAATCCGGCGGGGCGGGTTCGAGTCCCGCACGGCGCATTTTTGTGGACCGTGCGCTCCTTGGTCAAACCCCAAGCGCGTTGAGACGTTCGTCGCACGACGCGAACCCAACGCTCGTAATCGACGACGCGGCGATCGATCACTGAGAGGCCAACCCCGTTCGGACTGAACGCGCCACGCAGCCGTTTCTCCGCGAGCTCACCGTCCACGTGCAAATGTGCAGCCACCAGATTGACCGCAGGCCTCGCATGATGACGCGCGAAATCTGGCTGGAATCGCTCACTTGACGATGGGAGGCTTACGCTTGAAATGTCCGCTCAAACGCACATGCAGGGCGTCGTACTCAACCTGGGATCTCAGCCCGTGGCGTTCGAGCAGCGCTAGGCAGCACAGGTTCTCCCGCGCGACAATCGCTGTGAGTACGTCGCCTTCATAACCGACAAGTGCGTCGTTGATAAGAGTGTCGAGCACCAGGGCCGAAACGCGACGGCCGTCCGAGCAGTGTCTTCCTTGATCCTCGGTTGCTAGCGCCAAGACTTGCAGGCGCGTGGTCATGATGAGCTGTGTCCTGTCTCCATGGTTTGCAAGCAAGTTCTCCCTGTGATGCCCGGCGACCGCGACCAGGCGCTCGCCTTCCAGGAAGACCAGGAGGTTGTATCCGGCGAACTCGAGCGCATGTTCGAGCGCGACACCACAAACGAACTGCTCGACCTCGTCTTCGTAGAATGCTCCGCGCGAACACCTGAAGTGTTCAAAACGCTGCGCGTCGTGTCCGCTTGCACGCCGGAAGCTCAACTCCGGTGGCGGCGCGTGCCCTGTCAAGCTTTTTGTATCGGAGCAAGGGGGACTGCAGTCGGCTCACGGGCCAGGCCATGGGTAAGCCAGGCCTGATCGGCGGCGTCAATCGGCGTGCTCACCGCCATTGCGCCGTCGCCGTCGGGGAGATCCCAGGGAGACCGCGCAATCGACGGCTCGGGCGCTTCCAGCACGACCGCCGGTAGCGCTAGCACCAAGGAGCCGCCTGCAGGCAGGGACTCGCACAGCAGCGTGACTGCTTGGCCGACCATGGCGAGTCCCTGACGGTCGAGGTCCTCGCGTGGCAGGAGCCTCGTTTCGGCCTCGCCTTGGACCTCGGCTGCCACAGCGTCCATCCGCCGCACAATGCCAAAGAAAGTGGACACCGGTGGGAGCGCATCGCAGTGAAGACGCGCACGCGTCTCGCTCATCCTTCGCGCGAGCTCGACGATCGCCTCGGCCAAATCGCCATGCTCATCCTCGCTCAGCCAGGCACCCGAATGGATAAGCCACTCACGGGTCATGGCATGCTGGTCGAGGCCGCGCCAAGAGGCTCGTGCGCGTGCGCGTAGATAGCGCTGAAGTGAGACAGGGGGATCAGGATCTGCGCCAAGCCTCGATCCGCACACTTCGACCGCCTCTCGCAGGACCTCGGCTTGATGGGATCGCTCGATCTCCTGAGCCTGGTCGGCCAGACCCTGCGCCAGCCTACGCTCGCCAAATCGCGCCGCGCGGGCGGCGTCAGCGTTGAGCGAACTGTAGAAATGCGCCTGGCCGAGGACTCGGCCGAGCGGGCTGCGCAGATCGGCTCGCAAACCCCTTGAGGCGTAATGGTTGTGTCTGAGCGTACGAAACCGTGCCTCGCTTGCGGGCCGCCCCGGTCCCAGGACCGCGAGGATCGCTTCACGCGTCATAAAGGGCTCTTCGAGCACGCGCATCCCTACATTCTAGCCCACCGGGACACGAAAAACACGCCTCGGCGCCGACCCCGACGTTCGCTCAGCTAGCGCTGCCCTGACCACGACATCGATCATCCTTCGCCCAGCTGGAAAGTAAGGGAAGTCTGGCAGCTTCTTCGACCGCTCGAGCGATAAGGGGGGCGCTCGGTTCGGCGATGTCCGAGCATGCCGGTCGCATTGATCTAAGCGGCGTTCCCACCGAAAGGCACCTTAGGCTTACTTGCGTGTTCCACCATCCACTCACCAATGACCCCGAGGACATTGTCAAACGACTAGAGGGTTTGGAGAATGAGCTGCGGGACGTCCGGCGAGAGGCTGCCGAGCTGAGAGCAGCACACGATGACGCAATCGACCTGGCGCTCATCGGCGCCGTTCCGAACACCGTCTTTCGGCTCATCAATGACGCCCGTGTTAACGGCTGGACAGTCACCTACTCTCGGAGGTTACCGCGAGGGATGCGGCACAATCCACCTCGTAAATCCGGCAGGCGAGGCACACGACTGCTCGCTTGATCTGCCGCTCCCAGAAGATCCAACCGCGCAACGTCGGATCGAAACGATCTGCGTATGCGGATTGGCTGGACGCAAGCAGCCTAAGTTCGCGCTAGCCCAAATACGCTCAGCGTCGCTTGCAGAGGTTAAAGGGAAGTGCCGTCAAAGCTCTCGCCGCGGAGAACCTGAAGTGCCCAACGTTGGCCCAACCACGCCTATCACGGCGGTATGACGGTCACGATGACCGCGGCATGCTTAGCAACCTGTCCCGATCTCCTTGCTGAGCGGGACGCGACCATAGCTTCATCTATCCAGTAGTGCGATCACCTTCTGCCGCTGCCTCCGCCCCACAGGCTCTAGCAGCAGCCGCACCAGAGCCTCGACCTGTTCTTGACCGTTTCTTTGAGACCCCACCTGCCGCATTTTGGCCAGCGTGTACCGCCTGCCTGGTACAGTAGCCGCTATGTCCTCCGTAGCACCTCGTGTCCAAGTCACGCTCGATGCCGAGCTGGCTGAAGCGTTGGCCGAGTTCGGTGGCGCGGAGCCGCGATCACGCGCAGTGCGAGATCTTGCTGTGCGTGGCGCCGAGGCAATCCGCGCGGAACGCGCCGACAGGCGTGAGGCTCAAGCGCATCTGATGCGGATCGCGGCAGGTGACGACGACGGCTATGACTTCGCCGTCTCAGAGCAACTCCATGCCTCCCGCTGAGCCCTACGGCTCAGGCGGACTACTTGTATTCGACACCTCGGCCTGGAATCGTCAGCGAGACCCGGCAGTACATCCCCGATGGGTCGCCACAACTGCGTCCGACCTGCTTGCCGTTTGTCCGGTTGTCGCACTTGAGCTACTCGCGAGTGCGCGCGACGAGCAAAAGTTCACCGATCTCGATCGCACGCTGGCGGCGCTACCCGCAGCCCCTGTGACCCGGAGTGCGGGTGCGGCGGCGATCGGCGCCTCGCGTGGCTTGCGCGGCGAACGACGTATCCCTGCCGCGGACTACCTCATTGCGGCGGCTGCCACTGAGCGAGGTGCGGGAGTGCTGCACTACGACCACCATTTCGACACGCTCTGCAGGGTGCTCGGGATCGAGAGCGTTTGGGTCGCAGAACCGGGCTCGATCGACTAGCTCATATTTCCTTGCGCGCTGGCAGCCAGTCTCAGATTTATCTGATATAATGGGCTGGCATGGTGCGCATGACCGCTACGGAGGTATCTCGCCATTTCTCCAGCGTAATCAACCGCGTCGATTCGGGTGAGGAGATCGAGATCGTCCGCAACGGCAAGGCGATCGCCGAGCTGCGACGCCCATCCCAGCCAGGCGGTATCTCCAGCGCGGCACTCAGAGCGCTTGTGGACGGCCTTCCGCCGCTCGACGCGGACTACGCACGCGAGCTCGAGCGCGAACGGGAGCTCTTGGGCGCTGAGACTGGCGCGTGGCCGGGATCCTGATCGATACATCGGTCCTGGTCGACGCCGAGCGCGACAGCCGGGTTCTCGAGCAGCTACCGGAGGATGCCCGGCACGCGATCAGCGTCATCACCGTCAGCGAGCTGCTGCACGGAGTTCATCGCGCCGCGCCCGATCCTGTGAGGATTCGCCGCCAAGTCGTCGTCGAGGCCCTACTGGGAGCGATAGAGCAGCTGCCGATCACACCGCGCATCGCGCGCCTGCATGCACAGATCTGGGCCGAGCTGCAGGCAAAGGGAGAGATCATCGGCGCGCACAACCTGTGGATAGCGGCCACAGCGCTTGCACACGGCCTCATGCTTGCGACGGCCAACGCCGGCGAGTTCAAACGCGTGCCCGCACTCGAACTCCTGCCTATAAAGAGCTAGGCAGCCTGACAAATAGAGTCCAGCAGTCGCAGCTTGCGATCGGCTGATGCAGCAGCATCTCCACCAAATCCTCAACGCGCAAAATCGGCGAAGACTCTCGCCCGCCGCCTGTCGGTGCCCGTACACTGGGCGTGGCCGACCTGACCGTTTGGATAGCGTCTAGACTGGCGCATTGCGCAATGGCTACCTATGTCGACTACGAGCGCCACGGGCGGACCTACGCCCAGCATCGTCGCGCAGACCCTCGCATCGCCGCACGCATCGCGGCTGCCTTGGGTGACGCACGCACCGTGCTCAACGTGGGGGCGGGGGCGGGCTCCTACGAGCCCAAGGACCGCTGGGTCTTGGCGGTGGAGCCGAGCCCGACCATGCGCGCCCAGCGCCCGCCGGGCGCGGCGCCGGCGATCGACGCGCGCGCGGAGGCATTGCCGCTCGACGACGACGCGGTTGACGCGGCGATGGCGTGCGTGACGATCCACCACTGGGACCCTCCCACGGCCGGCCTGGCCGAGCTGCGCAGAGTGGCGCGCGGGACGGTTGTGGTGTTCACCTTCGAGCTCGACGGCCTGCCCGCTTGGCAAAGGGAGTACTTGCGCGAGGGGATTGCTGCGGAGCGCCCGCGCTTCCCCGCCATCGCCGACATCGCGAAGGCCCTCGGCGGGCGCACGCACGTGGAGCGCATACCAACCCCCGGCGATTGCGAAGATGGCTTTTTCGAGGCGTATTGGCGGCGCCCCGAGGACCTGTTGCGTCCAGCGGTGCGTGCTGCCCAGTCGATGTGGGCGCTGCTCGAACCCGGCGTGGAGCAGCGCATCGTGGATCGTCTCGCCACCGCACTCCAGTCCGGGGCGTGGGATGCCGAGCACGGACACCTGCGCGAACAGGAGAGCTTCGACGGCGCGCTACGCCTCGTCATCTCGGAGCCGGACTGATCTCATGAGCCGCAAGCCCGCACAGCCCTACGACGTAAACGGTCGCACCGTGTTCATCACCGGAGCTGCGCGTGGCATCGGCGCCGAGACCGCACGCCGGCTGCACGGTAAGGGTGCAAACGTGGCGCTTGTTGGGATGGAGCCCGAGCGCCTGGAAGAGCTGGCCGCGCAACTTGGCGATCGCACCGCCGTGTTCGAGGTTGACGTGACCGACTTCGGCGCACTGCAGCGCGCGGTGAGCGCCACCGTCGAGCGCTTTGGTGGGATCGACGTGGGTATCGCCAACGCGGGCATCGCCTATAGCGGCCCGCTCGCGAGCGCCCCGATCGAGCAGGTCGAGCGCACGCTCGCGGTCAACTTCCTCGGCGTCTGGCGCACCGATCGCGCCCTGATCGGCCAGATCGTCGAGCGCAAGGGCTACCTGCTGAACATCGCCTCCCTGGCGGCGATCGTGCATGCCCCGATCATGGCCCCCTACGCGTCCGCGAAGGCGGGCGTGGAGGCACTCACCGACTGCTTGCGGATCGAGACGGCGCCGAGCGGAGCGCGCGTGGGGTGCGCCTACTTCGGCTTCATCGACACCGACCTAGTGCGCGCCAGCTTCGCCCAGCCCTCGGCGCAGCGGCTCAACGGCAACTCGCCTGGCTTCCTGCGCAACCCGGTACCCGTGTCGAAGGCGATTGACGCGATCGAGCAGGGCATCGAACGGCGCGCCGCGCGCCTGTGGGCGCCGCGCTGGGTAGGCGCGATGATCGCTCTGCGCAGCGCGGTCCAGCCGTTCGTGGAACGCAACATCCTCAAAGACGAAGCGACCCTCGTGGAGGGCATGCAAGCCGCGGAGGCATCCCATGAGACCGACACACAGGATCCGCTCTTGGGGGTCGCCGTCCAGGCGGTGT
>DATMPT010000008.1:0-4197 GCA_035567355.1 Solirubrobacteraceae bacterium | reverse complement strand
CCACCGCGACCATCCCGCCAAGCCGGCCAAGGCCCTCGCTGCGCAACAACGCCTCCAAAGGCTCCTGCTCGTCGATGCGTACCACCAGGTCCTGCTCGAGCACGTCCCCGACCTCCAGGGCCGGGCGCCCGGCCGCGATCTCCGCGTCGACCCGCTCTGAGCGAACCACCCCAAGAAAGTGGCGCGCGTGGTCCACTACGGCAAACCAAGGCCGGCGGTAGTGCTGGAAGAACTGCTCCTGGGCGTCGAGCACGTTCAGCTCGGCCGGGATCGTCGGCGGCTCGCGATCCATGATGTCCTTCACGCGCACGCTTTGGATGCGCTGGCCGAGCGCCCCCTGCATCACCGCCCCGCCCGATGCCTGGTAGAGGATCAGGCCGAGCACCGTCGTGAACAGGCCGGTGAGGCTGCCGTTCAGGAAGATCAACAGCCCGGCCAAGCCGAGCAAGATCGCGAAGCCCTGGCCGGCGCGGCCAGTGACGCGTGTGCCGCGATTGCGGTCGCCAGTGCGCCACCAGATCGCCGCGCGCGCGATCCGCCCGCCGTCGAGCGGGAAGGCGGGCACGAGGTTAAACAGGAGCAGCAACGTGTTGATGAACAGAAACCAGCCGAGCAGGGCCAGCAAGGGCGTCGTGGTGAAGCCTTCGCGGGTGAGCGCCGCGTCGGCGAAGTTGCTGCCGTTGGCTGCGATCGCGATCGCGACGGTGCAGATAACGACCAGTGCAAGCGTTACCGCGGGCCCGGCCGCGGCGACCTTGAATTCCTCGCCGGCGGTCTCCGGTTCACGCGCGGGCTTGGCCATGCCTCCGAAGAACCACAGGTCGATCCCCAAGATCGGAATCCCCAGGCGGCGCGAGACCAGCGCGTGGCCGAGCTCGTGCAGGATCAGCGAGGCGAAGTAGCCGAGCGCGCCGGCGACGGCCACCGCGTAGGCGGTGCTGCTCGATCCGTGCAGCACTTCGTGGAAGTATTCGGAGAGAATGACGATCAGGAACAGGAGCACGAAGAACCAGCTCGCGCTGACGCCGATCCTGATCCCAAAGAGGCGCGCCAGCTGGATGCTGCCAGGTGCGCGCACCGGTGCTCTCATAGCCATGTATTGATCTTAGGCTGTGTGAGCGTTCAAACCCGAGGGCGGTTGCGCTCGATGATCGCGCCGAAGTCGCTGCCGGCGGGCAGCGTGCCGTACTCCAGGCCTCCGTCGCCGCCCAGGCGGGAGGCGCAGAAAGCATCGGCGACCGCGGGATCCCCGTGACGCACGAGCAGCGATCCCTGCAGCGCCAGCGCCATGCCTTCCACCACGCGTCGCGCGCGCGACTCCAGCGTGGCCGGGTCTGAGAACTGGCTCTCCAGCTTCTTCACGTGGGCGTCCAGGCGCACGTTGGCGCCCTCGGCCAGGCGCAACTCGTGCATGAACACCTCGAGCGAGCGCGGCGTGCGCACGAGCGCGCGCAGCACGTCGAGGCTCATCACGTTGCCCGAGCCCTCCCAAATCGAGGCCAGTGGCGCCTCGCGGTATAGGCGCGGCATGCCCGACTCCTCGACATACCCGTTGCCGCCGAGGCACTCCAACGACTCAAACGCGTGGTTGGGAGCACGCTTGCACACCCAATACTTGCCCACGGCGGTCGCCAAGCGCTTGAACAGGTGGGCGTCGCCAAGGTCATCCTCGCCGGATGCCGGAGCCTCCGCACCGGCTTCGTCATAGGCCCGTGCCAAGCGCATCGCGAGCGCGGTCGCCGCCTCCGACTCGATGCACAGGTCTGCCAGCACGTTGCGCATCAAGGGCTGGTCGATCAGGAGCTTGCCAAAAGCTGCGCGGTGGGCGGCGTGGTGGGTGGCGTTTACCACGCCCGCCCGCATCCCGGCGGCGCCGCCGATCACGCAATCCAGGCGCGTGTGGCCGACCATCTCGATGATCGTGGGCACCCCGCGCCCGGGCTCGCCCACCATGCGCGCCCAGGCGCCATGGAATTCCACCTCGCTGGAGGCATTGGAGTGGTTGCCGAGCTTGTCCTTCAGGCGCTGGATGTGAAAGGCGTTGCGACTCCCGTCGGGCAGGATGCGCGGCAGGAGGAAGCAGGAGATGCCTTCGGGCCGGCCCGTGGGCGACTCAGCCTGAGCGAGTACCAGGAACAGGTCTGACATCGGCGCCGAGCAGAACCACTTGTGGCCTATCAGCTCGTACTCCGCTCCCGGTCCTCCGCCATCGGCGGCGATCGCGAAGCGGTTGGTGGGGCGGGCCACAGTCGTGTTGGCTTTCACATCCGAGCCGCCCTGCTTCTCGGTCATCGCCATCCCAGCGATCGCAGAGCCCTTCTCGCTTGCGGGGACCAGGCGCGGGTCATAAGTGGTGGCGGTCACGAGTGGTCCCCACTCGGCCAGGAGCTCCGGCTGGGCTCGCAGGGCAGGCAATACCGCGAAGGTCATCGTGATCGGGCACGCGAAGCCCGCCTCGGCCTGCATCGCCGTCATATACAGGGCCGCCCGTGCGGCATGCGCCGCCGGCTGCTCTGAGCGCCACGGCAAGGCGTGCAGTTCGTGCTCGACTCCCATCTTCATCAACTTGTGCCAGGCAGGGTGGAACTCGACCTCGTCGATCCTGTTGCCGTAGCGGTCGTGCGTCTTCAGGACCGGCTTGTTCTCATTCGCCTGACGCCCCCAAAGACTTGGAGACCCACCGACCCCATCCTCGCCGCCTACGAGCTTGCCGAGCTCGGAGGCCCGCTCCTTCACCCATGCGGCGCCCTCCCGCTGTGTGGCTTCCACGAGCGGCAAGTTGCTCGCGTAGACATCGATGCCCTCCAGCGGGGGCGCTTGGTTGGCGACAGCGTGAGTACGCCACCCGGGGGCGGGCTGCGAGACGGTGGCCATGACGCAAAGGTTACCTCTCGCCGCCTCTGCCGCGCGATAGCATCGCCCGCCGGGGTGAGTGGATCCCCTCCGCCAGCTAATCCGAGGACCGACACAAATGGCAAAGATCAAGGTGCACAAACCCGTCGTCGAGCTCGACGGCGACGAGATGACGCGCATCATCTGGTCGTTCATCAAGGAGCAGCTGATCCTGCCCTACCTGGATGTGGACCTCGAGTACTACGACCTCTCGATCCAATCGCGCGACGCGAGCGAAGACGCGATCACCGTGGAAGCGGCCGAGGCGATCAAGCGATACGGGGTGGGGGTGAAGTGCGCCACGATCACCCCCGACGAGGCCCGCGTGGAGGAGTTCGGCTTGAAGGAGATGTACCGCTCGCCCAACGGCACCGTGCGCAACATCCTCGGCGGCGTGATCTTCAGAGAGCCGATCGTGATCGCCAACATTCCACGTCTGGTGCCCGGCTGGACCAAGCCGATCGTGATCGGCCGCCACGCCTTCGGCGACCAGTACCGCGCAACCGACCTGGTCGTGCCCGGCGAGGGCAAGCTCACGCTCACATTCACGCCCAAGGACGGCGGCCCCCCCGGAGGCATACCCTCTGGGTCCCCGGCCAGTGAGCCGATCGAGCTCGACGTGTTCGACTTCCCCGGGCCGGGCATCGCGGTCGCTATGTACAACCTCGACGATTCGATCCGCGATTTTGCCAAGGCGTCGCTGCGCTACGGGCTCGATCGCGGCTATCCCGTTTACCTCTCGACCAAGAACACGATCCTCAAGCGCTATGACGGTCGCTTTAAGGACATCTTCGCCGAGGTGTACGAGAGCGAATTCAAGGCCGATTTCGAAGCTGCCGGGATCACATACGAACACCGTCTGATCGATGACATGGTGGCGGCTTGCCTGAAGTGGGAGGGCGGCTACGTTTGGGCTTGTAAGAACTACGACGGCGACGTCCAATCGGACACCGTCGCCCAGGGCTTCGGCTCGCTTGGCTTGATGACGAGCGTGTTGATGAGCGCCGACGGCAAAACGGTCGAGGCCGAGGCCGCGCACGGCACCGTCACCCGGCATTTCCGGCAGTATCAGGCCGGCAAACCGACCTCGACCAACCCGATCGCCTCGATCTTCGCCTGGACCCGCGGACTGGACCACCGCGGCAAGCTGGACAAGACCCCGGAGGTGATCGAGTTTGCCCAGAAACTGGAGGACGTCGTCATCGGGACGGTCGAGAGCGGGAAGATGACCAAGGACCTCGCGCTGCTCATCGGTCCCGACCAAGAGTGGCAGCAAAGCGAGGAATTCCTCCACTCCATCGCCGA
>DATMPT010000007.1:0-2265 GCA_035567355.1 Solirubrobacteraceae bacterium | reverse complement strand
CGCGCCGCTCGATCTGCTTCAGGCCCGCGCGCGTCAGCCAGTACGGCAGGATGCGGAAATAGCCCCCCCCGGAGACCGGCACCTGCACGCCCAGGAACCTCGCCGCCGACATGGGAAACTCCACCAGCGTGCGTCCGGAGGGTGCGCTCAGGCGATTGGGTTCCGGCGTCGCGCCCGGCAGTCCGTAGCGATCGTGACGGATCGGGAAGATGGAGGAGTCGTAACGGAAGCCGAGATCGATCAGCACATCGAGCGCCCACAGCGAGGCGCGCGTCACCGAGAAGCTCGCCGCGCGGTAGCCGAGCACCGGCTGCCCGATGAGGTCTTCGAGGCACGCCTTGGCGCGGGTGGTCTCCTCGCGAAACTCCTCAGGCGACTGCCGGTAAACCAGTTGGTGCGAGAAGCCGTGACAGGCGATTTCGTGACCGGCCTGCGCGATGCGTCGCACCAACCCCGGGGAACGCTCGGCCACCCAGCCGAGGACGAAGAAAGTCCCGTGCACCCGGTGCTCGGCGAGCAGCGCGAGCAGGCGCTCGGTGTTGGCCTCGACCCGATACTCGCGCGTGGCCCAGCTGTCGCGGCTGATGACGGATGAGAGCGCGGCGACGTGAAAGTAATCCTCCACATCGACCGTGAACGCGTTCATCGGGCGCGCGGCAGATGGCGCGGGCGAGTGCTGAGCGGCGGGGTTGGGAGGCATGGTGCGCGGACTATAGCGAAGCCCTGTCCCCATAAACGAGAACGGCTCCCGCAGGAGCCGTTCGTCGATCGTATCAATACAGGAGGCTTTAGGCCTTCACTCTCTTGCGGCGGCTCACGCCATACACGCCCAGTCCGCCAAGGCCCAGCGTCAACAGCGCCAGCGTGCCCGGCTCGGGCACCGACGTCGAGTCGCTGCTGCCCGTGTTGGTGCCGGCGTTAGTGTCGTCGGTGTTGGTGGTCGTCTCGAACTGACGGACGGGCTGCTTGTCATGAGCGTCGTGCGCCGCGGCCGGCAGGCTCCACACAGCCGCCAGGGTGGCCAGGCTGGCCATTCCAGCGATCAAACTAACCTTCTTCATCGCGCTACCCTCCAATGACCGATCCTTAGCCATACGGCCGGCCGGCACTTTACCTGAAGCAAAAGCCGTGCCTTGATTCCATCTTTCCAGCCCTGCCAACTACTTGCACCGTGTCGGCCCTTAGGACGCCCCAAGGGACACTACAGAGTGTAAGTCCCGTCGACACGAACTACTACTCCACAACCCTACCAGATCCGTGGGCGGGCAGGTTGTGCAATGCGACATAAGCCGCCAGAACCGTGAGGTCGATCACAGGTTGACACAGGGTGCCTACCGGCGCTCGGAGTGTCTGTCGACCGCGACGTAATTTTCGTTATCCAGATCAACGGCTTACACCACGAAGCGCTCAGGCTGCGCCCGAGGCGTCGGCGTGCCGCGACGTAAGCGACGGTCCTACGCCCGCCCGGCGCCGCCACGGCCCCGTCGGGACCCGCCTAACTAGTTGAAATATAAAGAGATGAGTGCATGGGCACGCCCCTTGCACCTTCCCCCTCTGTCACTCGGGAACTGGGTGGCCCGGTCGTGCCGGGCCGCTAGAGGGGGTCTGCGCCTTGAAAATGGTGAAATTAGCCGGCGTGCTCGTGCTCGCCGCATCCGTCTCGGTGGGGTGTCACCAGGATCCGACGGGTGTGGTCACCATGCCCGCGGGTACTTCGGCCACCAACAAAGGCACCGGCACGGCGACGCTCTCCTGGCAGGCGCCCACCACCAACACCGACGGCGAGGCGCTCACGGACCTTTCGGGTTATCGCATTTACTACGGCATGAACCCCGATGACCTGACCCAGACCGTCCAGCTCACTGGCGTCGGTCTCCAGACGTATGTGATCGACGGTCTGGGATCCGGTACCTGGTACTTCGCGATCAAGGCCGTCACCAGCGAGGGCGCCGAGAGTGCCCTGTCGGATATCGTCAGCAAGACGATCGGATAGTCCAACACCCAGATTTCCCGCCTTACGCGTGCTCGCCGTGACTGCGGTCACGGCGGCGGCGCGCCTGCGCCCGGTCGGCCGTCTCGACGAAGTAAAATCGCCACGATGCGCATGACCCCCTTCCCGCGTCTGTGGATCATCCTGGCCCTGGCGGTCCTCGTCACGCTCGTCTATTGGCCGAGTGCGTCCGTGTACTACCAGGAGTGGCGGGACCTCGTGAACATCACCTACAGCCACGGGTGGCTGGTGCTGGCGGTGTGTGTTGCGCTGGT
>DATMPT010000006.1:0-4710 GCA_035567355.1 Solirubrobacteraceae bacterium | reverse complement strand
GTGCCGCCGTCGGGCAGCTTGTAGGAGCCCTGCGTGCCGTGGTGATACTTCACGTCGCCGGTCCCCCCTTGGGGGATGGTGGTGACCGCCTCGAGCGTTGAGGCGCCCTCGAACTCGGCGAAGATCGTGTCGTAGGGCCTGCCGAGGTTGTGCGCAAGCACGTTGAGCCTGCCCCTGTGGGCCATGCCAACCACGACCTCCTGCCCACCACGCGAGGCCGCAAGCTGGATCAGCTCGTCGAGCATCGGCACGGTCATGTCCAGGCCCTCGATCGAGAACTGATGCTGGCCGAGATACGCCTTGTGCATGAAGCGCTCCAGCGCGTCCACCTCGACCAAGCGCTTGAGCAGCGCCTTGCGCTCCTCCGTGCCGAGCGGCTGCCGGTAGGCGCCCGACTCGATCTGCTCGCGTAGCCAGACGCGCTGGCGGTGGGAGGAGATGTGCTCGATCTCATACGCGATCGTCCCGCAATAGGTCTGGCGTAGGTGTGGCAATGCCTCGGCAAGCGTCTCTCCGGGCACATACATGCGCAAGATGCGCGCCGGAATCTGGGCCATTACGTGAGGTGTCAAGCCGGCCGCCTCGGGGTCGAGCTGGGGCTCCCCCTCGGGCTCTGTCCCAAGCGGGTCCAGACGCGCGGCGAGGTGGCCGTGGCTGCGGAAGCGGTGGACCAGCGTGCTGGCAGCCTGCACCGCTTGCAGCATCTGCTCGTCTGGAGCGACAACCGGCGGCGTGGGCGCCGCGGCGACGGTCGGTGAAAGTGGACTGGGGGAGGGCGCCGGAGGGCTGGGTGGGGGCCCCAAATTAACGCCGAGCGAGGCGAATACGCCCTCATAGAAATCGTGCTCGCCCTGTAGGCGTCCCTCCACCAGCGCAAGGAAGCGTCCGGACTCCGCGCCCTGAATCACCCGGTGGTCGTAGGTCGAGGTCATCGTCATGACCTTCTCCGCCCCCACTTGCTCGCCCACGCCCGCCAGGCCGGCGGGGTAGGCGATCGAACCGGTAGCCACGATCGTGCCTTGGCCGCTCATCAGTCGCGGTACCGATGCCACCGTGCCGAGCCCGCCGGGGTTGGTGAGCGTCACGTTCGCGCCCACCAGGTCGTCTGCTGTCAACTTGTTCGTGCGCGCCTTCTCCACCAGCGCGTCATAGGCCGCCACGAAGTCCACAAAGGACAGACCTCCGGCATTGGCGATGACCGGCACCATCAAAGTGCGCGAGCCGTCCTTCTTCTCCACGTCCACCGCCAGGCCGAGATTCACCTGTCCGTCATCCACGCGGTAGGGCTTGCCGTCAACTTCCTCGAAGTGGTGAGCCATCGTGGGCATCTCGGTGGCGGCCTGCGCGATCGCGTAGGCGATCAGGTGGGTGAAGCTAACCTTGCGCCCGGCCGCCTTCAGCTCGCGCCGGCGCCCATCGAGCGCGGTCACGGTCAGGGTCCTGAAGCTCGTGGCGGTCGGAATCGAGCGCGACTCGTCCATGTAGCGGGCGAGCATCGCCGCGCCACCCTTGAGCAGCTGGCGCTCGCCGGCCTGTACAGGCCCCGGCCGGCTCACCCCCGCGGTCGCACCGTTCCCCGGCGGCTGGATGGTGGTCGCGCCGCCGTTCGTGGCGGCGCCGAGCACGTCAGCCTTGACAATTCGTCCTTGCGGTCCGCTGCCCGAGACACCGGCAAGATTGACGCCCTCCGCCGCGGCCACCCGCGCCGCGACCGGAGACACACGCGCGCCCTCGCTCACCTCGGCTGGCCTGGCGGCAGCCTGCGTGGAGGCGGTCGCGGCAGCCGGGGGCGTGGCTCCGTCGTCTTGGGAGGGCCCATCGTGTCCTGCGCCGGGTTGACTTGCCCCGCCTTCGTCTGTCGTCAACCGGGCAATCACCTGACCGACGCCAACCGTGTCTCCCTCCTCGGCCAGGATCTCGACCACCGTCCCGCTCGCGGGTGAGGGCAGCTCGACATCCACCTTGTCGGTGGATATCTCAACTATCGTGTCGTCGACCTTGATGAACTCGCCGACCTTGACATGCCATTCGAGGATCGTTCCCTCGGTGACAGACTCGCCGGCGGCAGGGGTCACGACGTCGATCATTTGATTGATCGCTGTGCCGGACGCCATCCGGCGTCTACTCTAGCGCGCGCGACGGCGCTCTTCACGAACAAACTCGCCGCTGCCAAAGAAGGGTCCGATTCCGCCGAGCACCGCCACCGCAACCGCCAAACGCAGTGAGACGATTCTCATGCGCGCCGCGGCTATGCAGGCGAGTGACATGCCGATCCACAGGGCCCCGTGGGTCCATCCCAGCACGAGCGTCTCGGGCTGCGGTTTGCCGAGCGCGAACGCGCAAATGAGTAGCGACGCGTAGACACATGAGTGAAAGAACGAGGTCCACTTCAGCGACGTGAATGCCCCCTGCTCGCGCGTTCTCGCGGATCTCCCTGGCGGATCCGATGCGCCCGCGTCAGACACATCCGCAACGTTGGGACCGCTCGGAGTCTCCGTGGCACCGGCCCCATTTACACCGGCACCGTTGAGCGTGTCGGAGGCATCGGCCGGGGGACTCACTCCGCCAGCCAGCGCGCCATTCTGCGCAGGCTCCCCTCGGCCTCCTCGGGCCACTCGTCGATCTCCTTTGGCCACCACGCGTACTCGTCGTGCTCGTGGTCTGGGGTCACCTCGGCTCCTTCGGCCAGCCAAGCCTGTCCCACAAACATCACAAGCTGGTGGGGCAAGCGCACGAGCGCCTCGCCTCGCACACGCTCGGGCGAGACCGACCACTCCTCCTGCAACTCCCTTACAAGCGTGTCGGCCGGGCTCTCGCCGAGGTCCACCGCGCCGCCTGCGCCGAGCGCCCAGCGCCCAGCCCACGAGGACAGCCACGCTGCGCGCCTGCCCGCCAGCCAGCGTCCATCGGCCGCGCGTGTGACACACAGCGCCGCCACACTGGATGAAGCGTCGGTTGCAACCAGGCGCAAGGCCCAGCGCAGCGGCTGCAGCTCCAGCTCGATCCCCTGCGGACCGTCCTTGAAGTCCACCAAGCGTCCGGCGAGCCCGTCATGACTGGGCGAGCCACGCTCGCGCAGATCCTTGATCGCCGCGTCCGCCGCTTCGATATGGCCCGTCGCGGGTTCGAAGTGCTCGGCGCGCCAGCGCGCCTTCACCTGGCCCAGATCCCACGGCCCGCGCGCCAGCACTTCGGGCATTTCGTTGGTCTGTGGCTCTGCTCTGGCTGCCATTCCTACAGGCTAGTGATCGCTGGTCTGGGGCGGGTAAAGATGTGGCGCCCTACACTCGCTCGCACCATGACCGCCCGCCGACGCAAGCATTGGGGTTGGGGTTTCGAGGACGAGCAGCCCTCGCCCGGTGAGCTACGCGCGGCCGCCGGCGGCCTGGCCGCCCACCTCGGCTTTCCCCCGGTCGAGGTCGAGGACCCGGTGAGCCTCGGGGACGTCGAGCTTGCCGCGCCGCGGATCGTGCCCCCGTCGGGGCTGGCGGAGATCTGCGCCGCGGACACCCATGCGCGCGCAGCCCACGCGCACGGCAAGTCCTACGCGGATGTCGTCTTGGGCTTCCGCGGGCGCTTTGAGCATCCGCCGGACTTCGTCGCGCGTCCGCGCGACGAGCTCGATGTCGAGCGCCTGCTCGCCTGGTGTCAGGCCGAGCGCGTCGCCGCGATCCCCTACGGCGGCGGCACGAGCGTGGTCGGGGGCGTGCGGCCCGAGGTGGACGGTAGCTACAACGGTGCGATCACGATCGACCTGAGCGAGCTGCGCCGCGTGACCGAGGTCGATGAGGTCTCGCGCGCCGCCTTGATCCAGGGCGGCGCCACCGGCCCCGATTTGGAGGCACAACTGGCCGAGCACGGCCTCACCCTGCGCCATTTCCCGCAGTCCTTTGAGCTGTCCACGCTTGGCGGCTGGATCGCCACACGCGCCGCGGGCCACTTCGCCACGGTGTGGACCCACATCGAGGACTTCGTGGAGTCCGTGCGCGCGCTCACCCCCGCCGGAACGTGGGCCTCACGGCGCCTGCCCGGCTCCGGCGCCGGGCCCAGCCCCGACCGTATGCTCCTCGGCTCGGAGGGGACGCTTGGGATCGTCACCGAGGCATGGGTTCGCGTGCAGCGGCGCCCCGTATATCGCGCCTCGGCGGGTGTTCGCTTCGACGAGTTCGCGCTTGGCGCCGAATGCGTGCGCGAGCTCTCCCAGGCGGGTCTTCACCCGAGCAACTGCCGCCTGATCGACCCCGCCGAGGCGCGCTTCACGATGTCCGGCGACGGTACCTTCGCCTTGCTGGTGCTCGGCTTCGAGTCGGCCGACCATCCGGTCGATTTTCTTATGGATCGCGCGCTTGCGATCTGTGCGGAGCATGGCGGGACGCTTGGCGAGCGGCGCGGCTCGGGCGGCGATGGATCGAGTGGGGGTGTGGGCGCTGGTGGCACCTCACGGGGCGACTCGCGCGCGGGGGAGGGTGCGCGCGGGCGCGAAGCAGGCACCACGGGCACCGATGGAAGCGGCGTGGGAGCGTGGCGCGAAGCGTTTCTACGCGCCCCTTACGTGCGTGACATCTTCGTCGCCATGGGCGTGCTCTCCGAGACGTTCGAGACGGCAGTCACCTGGGATCGCTTCCCCCGCTTTCACGAGCAGGTGATGGCAGCGGCGCGGGCCGCGGCCGAGGACCTCAGCGGTGCGGCCAACGTCTCCTGTCGCTTCAC
>DATMPT010000005.1:0-11705 GCA_035567355.1 Solirubrobacteraceae bacterium | reverse complement strand
CGCTGACGCCTCTCCACTCGTTCACCTCGAGGGCAAACGTCGCCTCCACTCGCTCACCCTCGGCGACGCCGAGCCTGCCGTCGTTGCCGAAGGCCACCCCTCGCGCGTGCACACCGCCGGACTCGAGTGTGAAGCGAGCATGCTTGCCTTCCCCCATCGAACGCACGTCGCGCAGCACAGCGTCCTTGACCATCAACGAAACAGTGGGGTTGCCGCGCCCGAACGGGGCGAGGATGGCAAGCTCCTCGGCGAGCTCCATGCCTAGCTCTGGGCCGGCCACGATCGCGTCAACGCGCTCGCGCGGGAGAAGATCATCGGCCGAGAGCACGCTCGCGGCGTGCGCCTCGAGCCCTGCGGCAAAGCTCCCCAGGGAGCCTCGTTCGAGCTCGACGCCGGCGGCGGCGCTATGACCGCCGTAGTGCCGGAGGTGCACCGCACAGGCGGTCAATCCTCCGAGCAGGTCATATCCCTCGATGCTTCGGCCCGAGCCGCGGCCGGTTTCGCCATCCAGCGCAACCAACACGACCGGCCTGCGATGACGCTCGGCCAGACGCGAAGCGACGATCCCGATCACGCCTGGATGCCAGGACTCGTGCGCCAGCACGTATGCGGAGCGCGCCGGGCCTCCCAGCTGGGAGATCTGTGCTTCGGCCTGAAACCGGATCGCCTGCTCGGTGTGCCGGCGCTCGCCGTTTGCACGGTCTAGCTCATCCGCTATCTGCGCGGCACGCATAGCGTCCTCGGCGAGAATCAGCTCGAGCGCGGCATCGGCGCGGTAAAGGCGCCCCGCGGCATTGATGCGAGGGGCGAGCGCGAAGCCCACCGCGCGCTCGTTGACCTTGCCCGGCTCCACGCGTGCCACCGACATCAAGGCACGCAATCCGGGCTTGGCAGTGGTGGCGAGTGCGCGCAGACCGCGTCGCACAAGGCTGCGGTTCTCACCCACGAGCGCGACCACGTCGGCGATGCTCGCAAGCGCCACCAGATCGAGATCCTCATCGGCCTCGCGCCGATCGCGCCCAGCGGCCTGTAGCGTCGCCTGGGCGAGCTTGTGGGCCACAGCCGTAGCGCACAGCTCGTTACACGGGTAGCCACACAGGGTTGGGTGCACGATCGGAGCATCCGGCAACGCACCGTCGGCGCGCGGCAGGTGGTGATCGCTGACGATTGTCTGGATCCCCAATGAGCGCGCCAAGGCGATCTCATCGACCGCCGTGATCCCGCAGTCCACGGTTACCAGTAGCCCTGTTCCGCGCTGGGCGAGCGTGCGCACCGTGGCGGAGCTCAGCCCATAGCCCGCGGCACGGTCTGGGAGATACCAGTCCACCCGGGCGCCGAGCTTTCGTAGCGTGCGCACGAGCACCGCGGTAGAGCACACGCCGTCGACGTCATAGTCACCATGAATCGTGATCTGGCGTCCTGCCTGTGCGCTGTCGAAGAGCAGGGCTGCCGCATCGCGCAAGCCGCCAAACGCGTCCAGGTCATGGCTCTCGTCAGCCGCCAAAAAGGCGCGCGCGTGGCGCGGGTCGCTGTATCCGCGTCGCACAAGCGTTTGGGCGAGCGCATCGCTTACCCCCAGACGCTCGCGCAAGAGGGCCGTCGCCTCGGCGTCGCAGGGGGCAATATCGATGCGAACCATCCGGCGGACCTTACGGCTCGCACTAGACGGAACCGTCGTGGAGCGTGGCGATGCCGGTCGCGGCGAATCTCAGGCTAAGGCATCACAAGCTAGGTGCGCAGTTCTTCGATGGGAGCCTGCTCGCGGCGGATCCCCTCGAAGTAGACGGCAGCTATCCCCAGCAGTGCGCCCGGGACCGCATAGAGAACCACAGCTATGTCGGTTGCTTTGAGACCGGGCACGCCAAAGGAGGACGTCTTGATCCCGTAGATCAACAGGCCCGCCACGATGGCGCCCACGAGCGAGCCGATGAACGCCCCCACGATCCCACCCCAGAAGCGGTCGGGCAAGAAGATCGTGAAGTGCCAAATCGACAGACCCATCATGACCCAGCCGAGCATGCCCATTAGCGGTCTCCTCCAATTAGGGAAATGTCCCTGGGTGTGCTCATCAGCGTGCTCTCCCGTGCCGGCGATTTCTCGGCCGTCGCGTCTTTCCACGCTTGGGGGCGTCCTGCTTGAGCACCAAGTCCTCAGGGCTCAGATCGGCCGCGGGATCACGCGTCGAGGCATCCTCCTTGCCGTTGACCGCGTCTCGTGACTTGGTCTCAGCCTTGCCTGAGGTCGTGCTGGCGCCAGCGCCGCGGCCACGGCCGCGGCGTGAGACCATGCCGGTGCGCCCGGATCCCGCTTGCTGCTCTGCCAACTCGGGGCCGATCTCGCGCACCAGCTCATCGAACTCCTCCTTGGAGAGCTGCTCCCCGGGCTCATCCGCGATCGCCGCCCCGCCACGGCGGCCGCCACGCTTCTTCGGCGCTGGCTCTATGTCGATCGGACCGTCGCCGAGCACAGTGGCGTAGGCGGGCACGTAGCCGAGGTCGCGCACGATCCGAGCACGGCGGTTGCGGTACACGCCCTCGCGCTCCTTCCAGTGCGTCAGCACGGGCGAGGCGATAAAGATCGAAGAATAGGCGCCGGATGCGATCCCCACCATCATCGCGAAGGCGAAGTCCTTCAACGTGGCTCCCCCAAATAGGAGGATCGCGGTTACGGGCAGCAGCGTGCAGAAGCTGGTGGCAAGCGAGCGGGTCAAGACCTCCGACATGGAGCGGTTGACGATCTGCGAGAACGCCGCTCGCGGCATGCGCGGCACGTTCTCGCGCACGCGATCGAACACGATTATCGTGTCGTACATCGAATAGCCCAGGATCGTGAGCAGCGCCGCCACGGTGGCGGTCGTCACTTCACGACCGGTAAGCGCATACACGCCGCTCGTGATCAGGAGGTCGTGCATAAGCGCAATCAGCACCGGGACCGCGTACTTCAACTCGAACCGGAGGGCGATATAGGCGGAGATCACCAGCAGCGAGGCGATGATCGCGATGATCGCGCTTTTGGCGACCGTCTGGCCGAATGTCGGCCCGATCGAGGTGTTCGAAAAGTTCTTCGTGCCGGGCGCCTGCGGGCCAGATCCGAACTTCTTGTCGAGCGCTTCCTTGACCTGCACCACCCGTCCGGGAGCCAGTTTCTTCAGCGATATTTGATAACCGTTGCCGCCGATGCTCTTGTTGGAGATGCCCTGAATTCCAGCGCGCGGATACCCCGCTTCGGCCATCGCCGATTGCAACTGGCCCTCACTTACGTGCTTGACGAAAGCCGTCTGTATGCGCGTACCCCCGGTGAAGGAGTCGCCCAGGTTGAGGCCCTTGCCGCCGATCGCGAGCGCCCCGATCATCAAGATGCAACCCGACAGGGAGAAGAACCAGCGCGAGGCGCCCATGAAGTCAAAGGTCCATTTGCGGGCTCGCTTGCTTGCTCCGAGCAGTGCTGGGTGTGAGACCGCACGTGAGCGGCCCATCGCGCCGAGCGCCGCCTGCGTGGCGAGTACGGCCGTGAACAGGGTCAAGAGCGTGCCGATCCCGAGCGTGAAGGCGAAGCCCTGCACTTCAGAGGTTGCCAGCGCAAACAGGATGAAGGCGGTCATGAAGGTCACGACGTTTGCGTCTACGATCGCCGCAAAGCCGCGCTTGTAGCCGGTCGCGATGCCGGCCGCGATCGAGCGCCCACCGCGGATCTCCTCCTTGACGCGCTCGAAGATCACGATGTTCGCGTCCGCGGCGATGCCGATCGTCAGGATCAGACCGGCGATCCCCGGCAGCGTGAGCGTGATCGGGATCAACTTGATCAGCGCAAAGAAGTAGATCCCGTAGACGATCAGCCCGCCCACCGCGATCGCGCCGAGCACCCGGTAGAAGGCCAGCAGGAACAGGCACACGATCAACAGACCGACAAGACCCGCGACGAGACCCTGCTTGAGCGCGGTCTTGCCCAGCGTCGCGGACACTTGGGATTGGGAGATCAATTCGAGCTTGATCGGCAACGCGCCAGACTGGAGCTCGTCCGCGAGGTTCTGTGCTGAGGTCAGCGTGAAGCCGCCCGATATCTGCGAGCCGGTGGTCGGGTCGATCCCTTCTGGGTTTGCCGTGTAGTCGATGAACGGCGCGGTGATGATCTGGTTGTCGAGCACGACCGCGAAGTGCTGCTGGGCGCCCTGCTTGGAGATACCCGGCAACTGTTCGCGCTGCCCGCGTTCGGCGATTTCGCGCGTCACGCGCTTGAACGTGGAAATCCCTTTGGAGTCGAATTCAAACGTCACATTGGGGGCGCCCGAGCCACCGTTGTCCAGGCTCTGGCGTGGGTTCTTGATTTCCTGGCCGTTGAGCACGGGGTTGTCGTTGAGCACGTACCAGCTTTCGGGGGATGCCTGTGTGACTTTGCCTTCCTTGCCGGTGATCGGCTGCGCTTGGGCTAGAACCGTCCCAGGATTCACCCGCACTGCCTTGGCCTTCACACCTGGTGGGATTTTGTAGTTGTCGGCGTAGAGATTCTGTTCGGTGTCCTCGGGTCCTTTCAAGACCTTTTTATGGGTTTCGTCGAGCAGGTACCACTGGCCGTAGATGCATCCCTTGACTTGCTGGGGGGTGCATCCTTGCCCGTAGGTCGTGTCGTTTTTGCGGATGATCGCGGGTCGCTTGATTGCCCGCTGCACCGCTTCGTACTCCGGTATCCCAGTTTCGGCCTGCGCCGGCTGCGGCCCGCCCGTGACCTTCGGGTCGATCCCCTGCGGGGGCTTGCCATCCGGGCCGATCACGTTCGGCTCCCAGTCATAGAAGAACAGCTGGGCGGTCTTGCCGACCTGCTGCTGGGCGCGCGCCGCGTTGCTCACGTCCGGGAGCGCGACGTCGATTTCACTGCCACCCGTGCGCTGGATTTCGGGCTGGGCCACGCCGAGCTTGTCGACGCGCTTGCGCATGATGTCGATCGCGCGGTTCAAGGATTCGCTATCCACCTTGGCTTCGGCCGTGGCGCGCCCCTGGTAGATCAGCTGGACGCCCCCCTTCAGGTCGAGGCCCAGACGGGTCGGCTTGCTGGCAATGACCACCAGCGACACGGCCACAAGGCCAGCCACGATCAAGAGCACAAGAGTGTTTCGGCGACGGCTGCCCATTGCCCTTGGAGCCTACTTGTCGGGGGTGAGCACGAGCAAGAGCCCACCGTCGTCGTCGTATGCCGGGAACATGTCGGCCTTCGCGTTTGCATCCACATCGCGCTCGCCGCTGACCTGGACTGGCACATCGAGCGCGCGCACACCCCACTCGAGCACCGTTTCGACTGGATCGTCGC
This sequence comes from Solirubrobacteraceae bacterium, assembly GCA_035567355.1. GTDB lineage: Bacteria > Actinomycetota > Thermoleophilia > Solirubrobacterales > Solirubrobacteraceae > Palsa-744. The sequence continues at coordinate 6,404 of DATMPT010000005.1, read as the reverse complement.
CGTTTTCGAAGGTGAGGCCAAGCACCTGCTCGACACGCTGGCCCATCACTTCCTCCTCCTCGAGGCCCGTGAACGCGAACGAGTTGCGCCCGCACCCGATCACCCGCCCCTCGCCGTCGCACACGAAGAAGGCGGCATCCGGCGCGGGGAAGTAGTCGTCGAGCAACTCGAACAGGAAGGCAAAGCCACACTTCGCACAACCCTTGGGCTGGCGCGTGAAGCCGATATTGCGGTCGATCTCGCGCGTGCGGTGTCCGCAGTTGGGGCAGATGAAGGGGTGCGCCATATGACTTCACAGAGTAGGGAAGCCGACGGGCCGGCGCGCGACCGGCCAGAGCTCAGGGCAGGATCGGCTCTGCAGCGTGCCGAACCCCATGCCGTCCGTGCGCAGCGCCGCTTCGCTAGAACAGAGCGCCCCGCTTCAGCTCCGCTGCCGGCAACTCGAGGCCCAGATGCGCGAACGCGGCAGCCGTGGCGGTCCTGCCGCGCGCGGTCCGCTTGATCAGGCCCTGCTGGAGTAGGTACGGCTCATAGACGTCCTCGATCGTGTCCTGCTCCTCGCCGACGGCGACCGCGAGTGTCGAAAGTCCAACAGGTCCGCCGTCGAACTTGAGGCAGATCGCTCTCAGGATCTCCCGGTCGAGGCGGTCGAGGCCCTGCTCGTCTACCTCCAGCAGCTCAAGGGCCCCCTGAGCCGCGTCGGCGCCGACGATCCCGTCCAAGCGCACCTCGGCGTAGTCGCGCACGCGCTTGAGCAGGCGGTTGGCCACACGCGGTGTCCCGCGGCTGCGAGAGGCGATTGCGCGCGCGCCCTGCTCGTCGATTGCGATCTGCAAGATCTCGGCCGAGCGGCTGACGATCTGCGCGAGCTCATCGACGTCGTAGTGCTCCAGGCGTGCCTGGATGCCGAAGCGATCGCGCAGCGGCGTGGTCAAGAGGCCCGCCCTGGTGGTTGCCCCGACCAGCGTGAACTGGGGCAGCTCGAGCGTCACCACCCGTGCCCCCGCGCCCTGCCCGACGGTGATCGGCAGGCGACGGTCCTCCATCGCCGGGTAGAACGTCTCCTCCAAGGTGCGCGGCAGCCTGTGGATCTCATCGACGAAGAACACGCTGCGCGGCTCCAAGGCAGTCAGAAACGCCGCGATGTCGCCCTTGCGCTCCAAGGCCGGTCCTGCCGTCTGTATGAATGGCACCCCCAGCTCGGCCGCGACGATCTGCGCCAGCGAGGTCTTGCCCAGCCCAGGTGGGCCGGCGAGCAACAGATGGTCGAGTGCTTCACCGCGCGCGCGCGCAGCCTCGATCGCCACGGCCAGCTGCTCGCGCAGCGTGGGCTGACCTATGAAATCCTCGAGTGTCCGCGGGCGCAGCGAGCGATCCAGCTCGTCCTCGGGGGTGAGATAGGGGGTTTGGATGCGCTCAGGCGCAGTTTGGATGCGTTCGGCCTGGGTCATTGGGCTGGGCGGCTCATGCGGCGCGACGGGCGGTGCGCAAAGCGCCGGCAATCAGCTCCTCGGGACTATCGCCATCAAGGTCTCGCAACAGCCCGTCCGCCTCCAGCGCGTTGTAGCCGAGCGCCACGAGGCCCTCGTGGGCAAGCGCCCTTGGACCCGAAGCGTGACCTCCCACGCCCGGGCTCTCAACCTCGACATCGACCCCAACCTTCTCGCGCAGCTCGACGATAATGCGCTCGGCGGTGCGCTTGCCGATGCCCGGCACTGCTTGAAAGCGCGCGGCATCGGCCCCGGCGATCGAGGCGAGCAGCTCGCGCGGCGGACCGCTCGAGAGGACCGCCACGGCCACCTTCGGCCCGACCGCCTGGACGGAGACGAGCATCAGGAACAGGTCGCGCTCCTGCTCGGAGTGAAACCCGTGCAGGAGGAGCGCATCGTCGCGAACGACCAGATGCGTGTGAAGCGTGGTCTCCCCACCGACGGGGGGCACGTGGCGGAGCGTCTCGGTCGAGACGGCCATGCGGTAGCCGACCCCGCCGCACAGCACAACCACGTGATCTGAGCGGCGGATCGCGACCTCACCGCGCACCATGGCGATCATGCTCGTGCTCCCGCGAGCTGCGTCGCCCTGGCGACCGCGTCGGCCAGCGGCGTGCCGTTGACGTGACAGAGCGCAACCGCCAGCGCATCGGATGCATGATCGCTCGCCGGCATTCGCGGGAGCGCGAGCAGCGTCTGCACCATGCGAGCCACCTGGTCCTTCGCGGCGCGTCCGTGCCCGCACACCGAGGACTTGACCTTCTGCGGCGTATAGGAGAAGCACGGGATGCCCCGTTCCCCGGCTACGAGCATCGTCACGCCGCGCGCATGACCGACGGCGAACGCGGTGCGAACGTTCTGACCGAAGTAGAGCTCCTCGATCGCCACAGCGTCGCATTCGTGTTCGCTCAAGATCTCTCGAATACGCTCCGCGATCGTCGCCAGCCGCTGCTCGGTCGCCAGTCCGGGCCGCGTCTCGATGACGCCGCCGTCCAGCGCCGTGAGACGTGCCCCTGCACGCGCTACGACCCCATAGCCGGTGTTCGCCAACCCTGGATCTATGCCGAGCACGATCACCATGGGATGATTCTCCGTGCAGCCCCGGACGCCTGCCCACAGTTGCGGGCAAAGCAAGCAAAACGGCCGGTCGCTACCTAGCGCCGCCGGTCCCGGATACCTAGCGTCGGCGCTGTCGTGGGCGCGCGAAGGGCACCTCGAACGCGCAACGCAATCCTAGACCGACCCGGCCGCGGCAAGCTGTTCAGTGCGTCGGTTGTGCAGGTGCTTGATCCCACGTGCACCATGGAGCTTCACCGGACTCCCACAGATCGTTGAGCGCGACCGCGTCCTTGTAGGTATCCATGCACTCCCAGAAGTCCTCGTGCCGGTGAGCCCGCAGCTGCCCGTCGGCCGCCAGGCGCTCCAAAGGGGCACGCTCGAGCACGCTGTCACACTCCAAGTAGTCGAGCACACCCGGCTCGAAGCAGAAGAAACCGCCGTTGATCCAGTGCTCGGAGCGGGGCTTCTCGTGAAAGCCGAGCACTCGTCCATCTTGGGCGTCAAGCTCGGTTATGCCGAACTGCAGCCGCGGTTGCACGACGGTCATGGTCGCCAAGGCGCCGTGGGCAGCGTGGAAGGCCAGCAGGCGCTCGAGGTCCAGCCGCGCTACGCCGTCCGCGTAGGTCGCGCAGAAGGCCACTCCGGCCAGATGCCGCTCGAGCAGCTTGATGCGTCCGCCCGTGGGCGTATCGAGGCCCGTGTCCACACACTCCACCCCCACGCCCCGTGGCCAGGCGGTATCGCGAGCGAACCACTCGATCGCGTTGCCCTTGTAGCCGGTCGCGAGCAGAAAGCGCTCGAAGCCGTGGACCGCATACAGCTGGATCACGTGCCAGAGAATCGGCAGGCCGCCGATCTCCACGAGTGGCTTGGGGATCTCCTGGGTGTGCTCGCGCAGTCGTGTGCCCCGCCCGCCGCACAGGATTACGACGGGGGGCCTACCCGGCAACGCGCTCGAGCACCTCGGTGGGGGCGTCAAAATTGGCGTAGACCTCGTCGACGTCGTCGAGCTCGTCGAGCACATCGATCAGCTTCATCAGACGCATAGCCTGGGATTCGTCGATCGGCACAAGGGTCTTGGGCCGGTAGGCGAGCGCGGCGCTTTGGATCTCGATGCCCGCCTCCTCCAGGGCTCCGCGCACAGCCGCGAAGTCGCCCAGCTGGGTGATCACCTCGAAGATGTCCTCGTCGATGGAGATGTCCTGCGCGCCCGCCTCGACCGCCGGCAGGAGGTCATCCTCGGAGTACTTGCCGGCGTCGACCGCGATCGAGCCCTGCTTCTCGAACAGGTAGGCGACCGAGCCCGGCTCGCCGAGGTTGCCACCGTGCTTGGAGAAGGCATGGCGCACATCCGCGCCGGTGCGGTTGCGATTGTCGGTGAGCGCCTCCACGAGCACGGCGACTCCACCGGGCCCGTAGCCCTCGTAGAGGACGGTCTCGATCGCGTCCGCTTCGCCGCCCTCGCCGGTGCCTTTGGCGATCGCGCGCTCGATGTTGTCCTTCGGCATCGACGCGGCCTTGGCCTTGGCGATCGCGAGCGCCAAGGGCGCGTTACCGGCCGGGTCGCCGCCACCGTCGCGCGCGGCCACGGTGACGGCGCGCGCCAGCTTGGTGAACTGCTGGCCGCGCCGGGAATCGACGATCGCCTTCTTGTGCTTGATGCTCGCCCACTTGGAATGTCCCGACATGACCATCAGAATACTTCGGGCCCCTCCCGCCGAGTTTGCACGTCGATCGGAGTCGCCGTCGGGGGCAAGCGGAACGGCGGCGTCCGGTCTAAGCAGACGCCGCCAAGGCGCCCCGTCTAGGATGGGCGGCCGCATGAGCATCGACCCAAGCATCTTCAAGGCGTATGACATTCGCGGCCTCTATGGCGAGCAGATCGACGGCGCGGTCGCCCTGGCTATAGGTCGCGGCTTCGCCCGTGTGCTGGCCGCGCTGTCGGGCAAGCCCACCACCGGCTTGCGTGTCGGCTTGGGCCGCGACATGCGCCTCACCGCTCCCGAGCTCGCGGCGCGCTACCGCGAGGGCATCTTGATGGAGGGCGCCAGCGTGCTCGACGCGGGCCAAGTTGGCACGGAGATGCTCTACTACCTGGTCGGCTCGCGCGAGCTCGACGGTGGCCTGATGTGCACCGCCTCGCACAACCCGAAGGCATACACAGGGGCCAAGCTCGTGCGCGCAGGAGCGATCGCGCTGTCGGGAGACGAGGGCATCCAGGACATCCGCCGCGCGATCGAGGATGGACTCGACGGCGACGGAGGCACGCCGGCGCTTGGCACGCTGCAGGAAGTCGATGTCTACGAGGAGTTCCAGGCCGCCGCGCTCAGGATGATCGACCCCGAGGCGATTGCCCCGCTGAAGGTGGTCGTGGACGGCGGCAACGGCATGGCCGGCCCGATGGTGGGCCCGCTGCTCGACGGGCTGGGGCTCGATCTGATCAAGACCTACTGGACACCCGACGGCAACTTTCCCGATCACGAGCCCAACCCCTTGTTGCCCGAGAATCGGAGGTTCATCGTCGAGAAGGTTCGCGAGACCGGCGCCGATCTCGGGATCGCCTGGGACGGCGACGCCGATCGCTGCTTTTTCATCGACGACACGGGGGAGTTCGTGGACGGCGACTTTCTCACCGCGCTGCTGGCCGAATCGCTGCTGCTGAAGCACCCAAGCTCGGCGATCCTCTACGACGTGCGTGCCAGCTGGGCCGTACCGGACACCGTCAAGCGCAAGGGAGGCATCCCCCACATCAATCGAGTCGGTCACGCCTTCTTCAAGACGCGGATGCGCAAGGAGGGTTCCCTGTTCGGCGGGGAGGTTTCAGGCCATTACTACTTCAGGGACTTCTATTGCGCGGACTCGGGCACGATCCCGGCCCTGCTCATCCTCGAGCAGCTCTCCAAGCAAGGCAAGCGCCTCTCGGAGCTGCTGAGGCCCTATCGCGAGCTCTATTTCATATCGGGCGAGATCAACACCGAGGTGGGCGACCAAGAGGCCAAGATGCAGGAGATCGCCGCGCGCTATGCAGACGCCGAGCAAAACTGGCTCGACGGCGTGTCGATCGACTACGAGGACTGGCACTTCAACGTGCGGCCCTCCAACACCGAGCCCTTGTTGCGTCTGTGCCTGGAGTCCTTGCGCTCGCGCAAGCACATGGAACAGGCTCGCGACGAGGTGCTCGAGCTGATCCGCTCGTGAAGCAGGTAGTGACGCCCCACACGCGCGCGCAAGGGGTGCACTGCTTGGCAATACCAACGCCGTTCGCGGTGGGCCGCGTGAACTGCTACCTGATCGAGGACGAGCCGCTCACGCTGCTGGACGCAGGACCGAACTCGGCCACGTCGCTGACCGCGCTCGAGGCGGCCCTGGCCGAGCACGGCCATCGCCTTGAGGACTTGGAGCGGATCGTGGTCACCCACCAGCACATCGACCACATCGGCCTGGTCGACATCCTGGCCAAGCGCTCGGGGGCCGAGGTGTGCGCGCTGGATCTGTTGGCGCCATGGCTTGCGAACTACAAGCAGGAGATGGAGGAGAACGACAGCTTCTCGGCGGAGATCATGCTGCGCAACGGCATCCCCCAGGACGTCGTCTACGCGCTGAGAGCCGTGTCGGCGAGCTTCCGCGCATGGGGCGCCTCTGCGCAGGTCACCCGTCCGCTGGCCGAGGGCGAGCTGCTCGAGTTCGCTTCGCGGAGCTGGCGCGTGCTGCAGCGCCCCGGGCACTCTCCGTCTGACACCGTCTTCTGGGACGAAGCGTCGGGCGAGCTGTTCGGCGGCGATCACCTGATCAAGCACATCTCCTCCAATCCGCTGATCTCCCTGCCCTTGCGGGGCGATGCCCATGAGCGTCCGC
>DATMPT010000004.1:0-5324 GCA_035567355.1 Solirubrobacteraceae bacterium | reverse complement strand
CGCCGAGCGAGTTCTTGTTGATCGCGCCGTCGTAGTGCAGCGCGTAGACCAGTATGTTCGCCATGCCGTTCGCTCCTCCTAGATGAGCTTGCGCTCGTCGAGCCAGGCGACGATCTTTTCGACCGTCTCGCCGGTGTCCTCGTCCTCGATGATCTCGCCGCCAGCCTTTGCCGGGGGGGCCTTCGCCGCGACCCACTGGGCCGCGGAGTTATCGCCGCCCACCTTCGAGGCGTCGACGCCAACGTCGGCCGCGGTGACGGTGTCGAGCGGCTTCTTCTTGGCTCCCATGATCGCCTTCAGCGAGGGGTAGCGCGGCTCGTTGATCGCGTCGCCGACCGAGATCACGGCCGGCAGCTTGATCTGGACCGTGTCGTATCCGTACTCGGCCTGGCGCTCGCAGCGCAATGCATCGGATTCGACGTCCATCTTGATCACCTGCGTCAGCGAGGGCATGCCGAGGTGCTCGGCCACGACGGCGCCGATCGTGTAGCACTCACCGTCGTCGGACTGCTGGCCGAGCAGGACGAGGTCTGGTTTCTCGCGATCCAAGGTCTGCGCCAAGGCGTAGCCGGTGGCGGCCACGTCGGAGCCCGCGACGGCCGGGTCTGAGAGGTGCACGGATCGGTCCGCGCCGAGCGAGACAGCCTTGTGCAAGGCGCGCACGGCGCTCTCCGGGCCCATCGTGACGGCCACGATCTCCTCCACGGGGGCGACGCCGCCCTCGCGAACCTGCATCGCAGCCTCGATGGCGTGCGTGTCATAGGGGTTGAGGTTCTTCTCCCCGCTGCGGTCCATGCGCCCCGTCGAGCTGTTGATGCGCTTCTCGACGGCGGCGTCCGGGACCTCCTTCACCAGGACGCAAATCTTCATTCAGCTAACTCCTTGAGGGATGTCGATGGAGCAATCCTACCTGAGTTGACTGACGAGTCAATCAGGAGTACGTGCAGTCGTTGCAGAGCGGATGAAATCAACGATCGCTTGGGTGGGCGCGCCGGGGGTGAACACCTCGGCTACGCCGAGGCTCTTGAGCTCGGGGATGTCTTCGGCGGGGATCGTGCCGCCGACGGTGACGACGACGTCGTCGATCGACTGCTCGCGCAGGAGCTCCACGATGCGCGGCACGAGCGTCATGTGGGCACCCGAGAGGATCGAGAGCCCGACGGCGTCGGCGTCCTCCTGGATCACGGTCTCCACGATCTGCTCGGGCGTTTGGTGCAGACCCGTGTAGATGACCTCCATGCCGGCGTCGCGCAACGCGCGCGCGATGATCTTGGCGCCGCGATCGTGGCCGTCGAGGCCGGGCTTGGCCACGACCACACGGATCTTGGGGTGGGTGGGACTCGATTTGTCTGTCTCGGCGGACATCGCCTCAGACCCGCAGGATGACGGCGTCGCCCTGCCCGCCGCCGGAGCAGATCGCGGCGCAGCCGAGGCCTCCGCCGCGGCGGCGCAGCTCGTAGACGAGCGTGCCGAGGATGCGGGCACCCGACGCGCCGATTGGGTGGCCCAGGGCCACGGCGCCCCCGTTGACGTTGACCTTGTCCTCGTCGATGCCGAGCACGCGGATCGAGTTGAGCGTGACCGAGGCGAACGCCTCGTTGATCTCCCACAAGTCGATGTCCTGCGCCTGCAAGCCCGCCTTCTCGAGCGCCCGCTTGGCGGCAGAGGCGGGGGTACGAGCGAGGTAGGCGAACTCGTCGGCCGACTGGGCATGGGTCACGATCTCAGCCAGGACCTCCTTGCCGTTGGCGGATGCCCATCCATCGGAGGCAACCACCAGCGCGCCGGCGGCGTCGTTGACGCCGGGCGAGTTGCCGGCCGTGTGGGTGCCGTCCTTGCCGACCAGGCCGGGAAGCGAGGCGAGCTTCTCCAAGGATGTGTCGCGCCGAGGCGCCTCGTCGACCTCGATGACCGTGTCGCTCTTGCGACCCTTGACGGTGACCGGCACGATCTCTTCAGGCAGGCGACCCTCGTCGGTGGCCTTCAAGGCCAGTTCGTGCGAGCGCAGTGCCCAGCGGTCGAGGTCGGCACGGGTGAGCTCGAGCTCATCTCCCACCGCGGTCGCCTCGACGAACATTTGCTTGCCGGAGAAAGGGTTGGTGAGCCCGTCGTGGACCATAGCGTCGAGCGCCTTGACGTCGCCCATGCGAAATCCGAAGCGCGCCCCGGGCAGGAGGTAGGGCGCCTGGGACATGGACTCCATGCCACCGGCGACGCCGACGCCGACGTCGCCCGCGCGTATCGCCTGGTCGAGGATCACGGTGGCGCGGATGCCCGAGGCACAGACCTTGTTGATCGTCTCCGAGGAGACCTCCTTGGGGATGCCTGCCTTGATCTGGGCCTGGCGCGATGGGATCTGGCCCTGGCCGGCCTGCAGGACTTGGCCCATGACGACGTGCTCGATCTGCTGGGGCTCGACACCCGAGCGCTCCAGGGCGGCCTCGATCGCGACCGCTCCGAGCTCGGTGGCTTGCAGCGTGGACAAGCCTCCGCCCATCTTGCCGATGGGTGTGCGCGCGGCGCCGAGGATCACGGTCTTGGGCATCTAGGCGATTCTCCTGAGGTTGGGGGCGGTCAGAGGACGACCAGAGGACCGGAATGCTAGCGGGGCCGGTATCGTGCGCGGATCGTGAACGTGTCGTGGAGCAGCCAAGGCGCCGGGCAAACCGACGCCGATACGGTCGCGGTTGGGGTGTTCGCGGGGGCGGATGCACCCGCGGGAGTGCCCCCAGAGGTAGCAGAGCTATTCGCTAGCGGGGAGGCTCGCCGCTCGCTGAAGTCACTTGCGTTGGCCCACTCGGATCGCAAGCGCTGGCTGGTCGTCGGCCTCGGCGAGCGAGAGGACTTCACCCCCGAGCGAGCGCGCGTCGCGGCAGCCGTGGCTCGCGAGCGCTCGCGAGAGCTGTCGACCAAGGTGCTCTGCTGGCAGACGCCGACAGGCGACGGCGAGGTGGCGGCCGCGCTCGTGCACGGGACCGTGCTAGCCGACTACAGCTTCGACAGCCACAAGTCGCATGCGGAGGACGCAAGCGGCGAGGACACGGATAAACAGCCGAAGCACCTCGAGGGCTTGATTTTGACCGGTGAGGGCGACCTGGCGACGGTCATCGAGCAGGCGAGGATCGTGGCGGAGGCCGTGAACGAGGCGCGCGACCTGCAGAACCGGCCTGCCAACGACCTCACGCCGAGCGCCCTGGCGGAGCACGCCAGACGCCTCGGCGAGCAGATCGAGCACCTGTCGGTCGAGACGGAGGGCCGCGCGGGGATCGTGGGACGCTCGATGGGCGCTTTCGCGGCGGTGGCTCGAGGCTCTGAGCAGGAGCCGGCCCTGATCACGTTGCGCTACGAGCCGCCGAATTTGACCGGTCCCGCCCACCCGGTGCTCGGGCTGGTGGGCAAGGCGGTGACGTTCGACAGCGGCGGCATCTCCTTGAAGCCAGGACCGAAGATGAGCGAGATGAAGTTCGACATGTCCGGCGGGGCGGCGGTCATTTCGGCGATCGCCGCGATCGCGCGGATCGGTCTGCCGGTGCGAATCGTAGGTGTGGTGGGGGCAACCGAGAACCTGCCGAGCGGTCGTTCGGTCAAGCCCGGAGACATCGTGACGGCGTCCAACGGGAAGACCATTGAGATCAACAACACCGATGCCGAGGGCCGGCTCGTCTTGGCCGACTGCCTGTGCCACGCGATCGCATCGGGCGCCGAGCGAGTCGTGGACCTGGCTACGCTGACCGGCGCGGTGATCGTCGCGCTCGGCTCCACCTACGCCGGCCTGCTCTCCAACGACGAGGCGCTTGCGGGGCAGGTCGCCGAGGCCGGGGCGCGCAGCGGTGAGATCGTGTGGCGCCTGCCACTTCACCCCGAGTACGACGAGCTGGTCAAGGGCAGGTATGGCGATCTGGACAACGCACCCGAGGGCCGCAAGGCGGGCACGATCGTGGGTGCCGCGTTCCTGTCGCACTTCGTCGGCGAAACGCCTTGGGCACACCTGGACATCGCCGGGTCGGCCTGGGAGTTGGGGCGTGCCTATGTCGGCAAAGGCGCCTCCGGCTACGGGGTGCGACTGCTCGTTGAGCTGGCCCGCGCCCATGCCGCAAGCGCCTAGGCACTGATCCCGGCAGACCCGATAGGCAGGCTGACCCAAAGCATGGACTTCGACCTCTCCCCCGATCACGAGCTGATCAGGCGTACCGTGCGCGAGTTCGCCGTGGGCGAGGTGGCGCCGGTGGCCGAGGAGCTCGACAGGACGAAGTCGTTTCCGTATGAGATCGTCGCGCAGCTCGGCAAGCTCGGGCTGATGGGAATTCCCTTTCCCGAGGAGTACGGCGGCGGCGGCGGAGACACGCTCGCGTATGCGCTCGCGGTGGAGGAGCTGACGCGAGTGGACTCGTCGGTGGCGATTACCCTGTGCGCGCACACCTCGCTGGGTACGCAGCCGATCTACCTGTTCGGCTCAGAGGAGCAGAAGCGCGAGTGGATGCCGCAGCTCTGCTCGGGGGAGCGGCTGGGCGCGTTTGGCCTGACCGAGCCGGAGGCCGGCTCGGATGCCGGCAACACGCGCACGCGCGCGCGCCTGCGGGACGGGGAATGGGTGATCGACGGAGCCAAGCAGTTCATAACGAATGCGGGCACCGACATCTCGGGTGTGGTGTGCATCACGGCCGTCACCAGCGACTCTGGCGATACTCCTCCGAACACGGACACCCCTATGGGCACAGGCACCCGTAAGGGCACTGCGGCGGGCGCAGGTGACACAAAGGAGATATCGAACATCATCGTCGCGAACGGCACGCCTGGCTACGAGCAGGGCGAGCCATACAGGAAGATGGGCTGGAACGCCTCGGATACGCGTCCGCTCACGTTCAGCGAATGCAGGGTTCCCGGGGAGAACCTGCTCGGGCCGAGAGGCCAGGGCTTCAAGCAGTTCCTGCACATCCTCGACATCGGCCGCATCGGCGTGGCGGCGATGGGTGTGGGGCTCGCCCAAGGCGCGCTCGACGAGGCGCTCGCCTACGCGAAGGAGCGCAGGGCGTTCGGCAAGCCGATCTCCAAGTTCCAGGCGATCCAGGCCAAGCTGGCGGACATGTCGGCGGAGATCGAGGCGGCGCGGCTGCTCGTGTACAAGGCGGCGCGCGAGAAGGACGCGGGGCGCAACTTCACGCTGACCGCGGCCCAAGCGAAGCTGAAGACAGGCAGGCTCGCCGTGAAGTGCAGCGAGGAGGCGGTGCAGATCCACGGCGGGTATGGCTTCATCGAGGAGTACCCGGTGTGCCGCTTCTACCGCGACGCGAAGATCCTCACGATCGGCGAGGGCACCGACGAGG
>DATMPT010000003.1:0-5629 GCA_035567355.1 Solirubrobacteraceae bacterium | reverse complement strand
CTAGATGAGTAGTGCCACGGCTGACGTCGTGGTTCTGGGGTTGGGGAAGGGGTTGTAGGCAGGCAGATCGAAGTCGGCGGTGCTGAATACCGACCGTCGACTCTTGGGAGGGCCACGATGGACGCCGACCTCGATCTGCTGCTTATCGCTGTTTACTGCACGGTGGACGATTTCCTGCCCGTTCGGGCAGAAAACGCCAGAAGAAGGATCTCCGATGCAGAGGTCATCGCGCTGTGTATCGCCCAGGCAATGATGGGGATGCCATCCGATGTTCGGTTCCTGCGGGCCTCTCGCCGTCAGCTTGGCCACCTGTTTCCCCACTTGCCAGAGCGGACCGCCTACCACAAGCGCAGACTGCGCTTGTCCGGGACGATCGAGGCGTTGATCGCACAGTTCGCGCAGCACAGCCCCGGTTTCTATGACGATCTCCTGCTGGTCGATTCCACACCCGTAGAGTGCGCTCACAGCCGAGAGACCGTCAAGCGGGGTGGGCATTCCAGCCTCGGGGACGCGCTCGCTAACGCCGCCGACTACGGCTATTGCGCCAGTCACAGCCGTCACTTCTGGGGTTTCCGCCTTCATGCCCTGTTCGCGCTGGATGGCACCCCGAGAGCGCTCGCGCTGACCTCGCCGAAGATCGACGAGAAGTTGGTGTGCGTGCAACTGGTCGCTCGTTGTGAGCGACAGCCCGGGCAGATGCTGGTCCTGATCGGCGATAAGAACTTCCGTGGCAAGGACTTCGAAGCTGAACTCGCCGCACTCGACGCGCAGATCATGCGTCCCCGGCGCAAGGATGAGCCCGGCCGTGGCCCGCATCTCGCGCCGATACGCCAACGCATCGAGTCGATCTTCTGGACCTGCAAGGACATCCTCACGCTCGAGCGTCACGGTGCCCGCACCCTTGAGAACCTCCGTGTCCGCCTCGCCACACGTTTCGCAGCACTCGCCGCCGGCATAGCACTCAACCACCACCTCGGCCGCCCCAGCCGATCCCTCGCCTGCTACACCGCCTGATAGCCGTGGCACTACTCATCTAGTGGGGAGCAACCCGATAGCGTTCAGGGTCGCATTTCAACACGGCGTCGTCGGTACGCCGGAGACTAGGAGACGACCCTTGCGCAACCCCCGCGACTTCGAAAAGCCCCTCGCGATCGGCGCACCCGAGCCGGCACGCGAGATCCCCTTCAAGCCATCCAGGATGATCCACTTCCTTGACTTCTCCAACGAGAAGATGGTCGCGAAGGTGCCCGACATCGCGCCCACGGTGGATATCTTGCTCGGCAACCTCGAGGATGCCGTACCCGTGGACCGCAAGGAGGCGGCGCGCGCCGGGCTGATCAGGGTGGGACGCGAGATGGAGCTTGGCGATACGGCGCTTTGGACGCGCGTCAACGCACTCGAGTCCCCGTGGGTGTTGGACGACCTCACAGAAATCGTGGGCGAGATCGGCGATCGGATCGAGGTCATCATGATCCCCAAGGTCGAGGGCCCATGGGACATCCACTACGTGGACAGGCTCTTGGCTCAGCTCGAGGCAAAGGCGGGCATCGAGAAGCCGATCCTCGTACACGCGATCCTCGAGACGGCGCTGGGCGTGGCCAACCTCGAGGAGATCGCGGCCGCCAGCCCCCGCATCCAGGGGATGAGCTTCGGGCCTGCCGACCTGGCGGCGTCGCGGCGCATGAAGACCACGCGCGTGGGCGGCGGCCATCCCGGCTACCGCACGATCGCCGATCCCGACGCCCAGGATCCGGAGCTACCGCGCCCCAGCTACCAGCAGGATCCGTGGCACTACTCGATCGCGCGCATGGTGGACGCTTGCACGGCTGTCGGGGCACTCCCCTTCTATGGGCCATATGGGGACATCAAGGACACGCTCGGCTGCGAGACGCAGTTCCGGGCAGCATTCCTACTCGGGTGCGTGGGCGCCTGGTCGCTGCACCCTGTGCAGATTGGGATCGCAAAGAAGGTGTTCTCGCCGGACCCCGAGGAGGTCATATTCGCCAAGAAGGTGATCGAGGCGATCCCCGACGGCAGGGGCGTGCACATGATCGACGGCAAGATGCAGGACGACGCCACCTGGAAGCAGTGTCAGGTGATGGTCAAACTGGCCGAGATGCTCGCACGCAAAGACCCGGAGCTGGCGGAGGCGTACGGGTTCGTGCCTGCCGGGGCTTAGCCACCTCCCTGAGCCGGTTGCACTCACCTACGCGCGTCGCGGCGGTCGCGGCGCGTCGCATCGCCATGCCAAAGCGCTATTGTTAACCCAATGGCTAACAATGCGGTGCTCGATCGATCGTTCGCGGCGTGCGCGCACCCGATCCGCAGGGGAATACTCGAGCGGCTGAGCGAGGGCGAGCTGACCGTCGGGGAAGCCACGCGCGACTTCGGCGTGTCAAAGCCCGCGATCAGCAAGCATCTGAAGGTGCTCGAGGAGGCGGGGACGATCGTGCGGGTGATCGACGGGCGCACCCATCGCCTGCGTCTGCGCGAGCGTCCACTCGACGACGCGTACGCGTGGATGACCCGCCAGCGAGAGTTGTGGGAGCGCAAGCTCGACACTGTCGAGGAGTACCTGCGCGAGCAACGGAAAAACCGGCAGCCGCTCGAAGGCCAACAGCGCGAGAGCTAACCAGCAAAGGAGGCAAGATGACGGAGATGACGGAGATGACCGAGATCAGCAAGCCAACCGAGACGTGCCTGCGCGTCGAGCGCACATTTGACGCGCCCGCGGAGGACGTATTCGATGCGTGGACGAACCCCGAGGTGCTGCGCCGCTGGTGGCGACCCAACCCTGGGTGGGTCACACCCGTCGCCGAGGTCGACCTGCGCGTGGGCGGGCGCTATCGCGTCTCGATGGAAGATCCCGAGACGGGCACCAAGCACACGGCCGGCGGCGAGTACAGCGAGGTGAGCCGCCCGCGGCGGCTCGTGTACAGCTGGCAGTGGGAGCAGGACGACGGACAGCCCGGCCACGCGAGCACCGTGACGGTGGACTTCCACGCCGACGGAGAGCGCACGAACGTCGTGCTCGAGCACTCGGGCCTTGAATCCTCGCAGTCGCGCGACTCGCACACGCACGGCTGGACGGGGATCCTGGAGATGCTCCAGGCGCACCTGTTCGAGAACGCCGCGCAAACGTCCTGAGGAGCACCGCCGAGACTTCGGCTGGGGCCCTGGACGGGTAACAACATACATACGACATACATACAACCCAAGAGAAGGAGCAGCGATATGGCAAACTACGTATTGGCGTACACCGGTGGAGGGATGGCACAGACCGACGCTGAGCGAGAAGCGGCGATGGCAGCGTGGGGTCAGTGGTTTGGGACGCTCGGCCCCGCGATCGTGGACGCCGGCAATCCGTTTGGTCCGTCGGCGTCCGTGGGCCCAGCCGGAGCCAATGGCGCCGCGGAGACCGGCTTGACCGGCTACTCGATCCTGACGGCTGACAGCCTCGATGCAGCGGCTGAGCTCGCGAAGGGCTGTCCGGTGTTCGCAAACGGCGGGAAAGTGGACGTTTACGAGGCGATCCCAATCGAGATGTAGCAACTGCGTCCCGCAAGGATGGATATGGACGGTCGCCTCGGCGAAATCGTGGCGACCGTCCATCGCGGGACAGATCTCTGAAGGTCCAACGCGGGTGCCCGCATTGGCGAGCATCCGGTAGGGTTCCGACGCCCCGACCACGATCGACCTCAGGACGCGATGAGATTCTTCGAGTACGAGGCGCGCGAGGTAGTCAAGCGCGCAGGCATTCCAGTAACCGACTACGGCTTCACTACCGACGCCGCCGAGGCGAAGCAGATCGCCGAACGCATCGGCGGCCCCACCGTCATCAAGTCCCAGGTACTCACCGGTGGGCGCATGAAGGCCGGCGGCGTCAAGTTCGCCGACACGCCCGAGCAGACCGAGGAGTACGCGCGCGAGATCCTCGCGCTGGAGATCAGCGGCCACATGCCGCGCGGCGTCTTGGTCGACCCGAAGGCCGAGGTCGCCCAGGAGTACTACGCGGGCGTCGTGTGGGACGGGACGCGAAAGCAGCCGGTGATGATCTTCTCGCCCGTGGGCGGCATCGACATCGAGCAGGTAGCCGAGGAGCAGCCCGAGAAGGTCGGGCGCAGGCACTTCTCGAACATCCTGCCTCTGAGCGACTTCCAGGCCAAGGAGGTGATCGCCTCCACCGGTGTCACCGGCTCGGCATTGAACAAGCTGGTCCCGATCGTCACGCGCCTGGCGAAGCTGTTCGTGGAGAACGACATGACGCTAGCGGAGATCAACCCGCTGGGGCAGCTCGAGGACGGTTCGTTCGTGGCGCTCGACGCGCACATGGACATCGAGAACGAGGCCCGCGGTCGCCACAAGAAGCTGCTCGAGGACCTAGGCGTGGGCGACGAGGAGACCCGCCAGACGCGCGAGGCGACCCCCTTCGAGCTCGCTGGCGAGCAGGTCGATGCCACCGACCACCGCGGGGTGGCCGGCAACGTGACCGAGTTCGACGGCAACCTTGGTCTCGTGATCGGCGCCGGCGGCGGCTCGCTGACCTTGTTCGACGCGGTCAGGGCCCACGGCGGCAAGCCGGCCAACTACTGCGAGATCGGCGGCAACCCCTCGGTCGCCAAGGCCTGCGGCTTGGCCAAGCTGGTCCTGCAGAAGCCTGGCGTGGACAAGATCGCGGTGATGATGTCGATCGTCTCCAACACCCGCGTGGACATCGTCGCTCGCGGAGTGATCAAGGCCTGCTTGGAGCTGGGTATGGACCCATCAGAGAAGATCGCGATCTTCAGGATTCCCGGCGCCTGGGAGGAGGAAGGCTTCAAGATCCTCGAGAAGTACGGCGTCGACTACGCCGATCGCTCCGTGTCGCTCAACGAGGCCGCGCGCAGAGCGGTCGAGAAGATCCAAGGAGTGGCGGCATGAGCATCTTGATCGACGCAGACACAACCTTCATCGTCCAAGGCATCACCGGCCGCGAGGCCGTCAACCTCACGCGCGAGTGCCTGGACTATGGCGCCGGCGCGAAGGTCGTCGGCGGCGTGACCCCCGGACGCCTGGGCCGCGACGTGCACGGGGTGCCCGTGTTCGACACGGTCGCCCAAGCGGTTGCCCACCACGGCGCGCCGGTCTGTGGATCGGTCGTGACGGTCCCCCCCGCCTTCACCAAGGACGCCGTGTTCGAGGCGATCGAGAACGGCGTCAAGCTGATCGTGATCGTCACCGAGCGCATCCCAAGGCGCGACGTGGCCGAGATGGTCGAGCTCGCGACGCTCAGGGGCGCGCGCATCATCGGCCCCAACTGCCTTGGGATCATCGTGCCCGACGTGATCAAGATGGGCGGCATCGGCGGCCCCGCACGCAACGCCGCCCAGGCCTACACGCCCGGCCCGATCGGCGTGATCTCGCGCTCGGGCGGGATGACGACGGAGATGTCCTCGACGCTGAGCGGCGCGGGCCTTGGCCAGTCGACCGCGGTGTTGATCGGCGGCGACGCGATCATCGGCTCCAGCTATGCCGAGCTGATGCCCTTGTTCGAGGCCGACGAGCAGACGCAGGGCATCGTCATCTACACAGAGCCGGGCGGGCGCATGGAGGCCGAGCTGGCGCGCTGGGTGAGCGAGCACAAATCGCG
>DATMPT010000002.1:0-4109 GCA_035567355.1 Solirubrobacteraceae bacterium | reverse complement strand
CCCCCGCCGCCGGACCCATCTGGGCCACCGGACCCACCCGCGCCGCCGGACCCACCCGCACCACCAGAGAGCCCACCCGCGCCGCCAGAGATCCCACTCGCGCCACCGGACGTCCCACTCGCACCGCCCGATACGCCATCCACCCCAACCGATTCGATGCCATTCTCCCCGGCTGCACCGGCACTGCCCACGCCATCGCTCTCTCCCTCGCCGTCGAGCGGACCCGCGTCGAAGGTGGCGTCAACGAGCCAGTAGGGCTCGGGCACGAATGCTTTGATCTCTTCCTCGCGACGCGCCACGATCGCAAGCGTGGGAGTCTGTACCCGCCCAAGGGACACGGCGCCGTCGAACGACGATTTCAAGCGGATCGAGGCTGCCCGGGTGGCGTTCATACCGACGATCCAGTCGGCCTCCGAGCGCGAGCGGGCGGCCTGCTCGAGCAAGGCGAAGTCCTCGGCCGGTCGCAGGGACTCGAAGGCGCTCTTCATGGCGGCGGTGGTCATCGAGTTCAGCCACAGGCGCTGAACGGGCCTGGAGGCTTTGGCCTTCTCATAGAGGTAGGCGAAGATCAGCTCGCCCTCGCGCCCGGCATCGCAGGCGTTGACGACCGAGGAGACGTCTTCACGGCCAAGCTGGGCGGTGACGACCGACATCTGCTTGCGCGAGCGCTCGTCGCGCACCACCAGCTTGAACTTTGGGGGCACGATCGGCAGGTCGGGCATACGCCAGCGCTTGTACTTTGCCTCGTATTCGTCGGGCTCAGCGAGTTGCACGAGGTGGCCGACCGCCCACGTGATCACGTGGTCAGGACCCTCGAGCCAGCCTTCCTGCTTGGCGAACGGGCCCGGCAGGACGCGCGCCAAGTCGCGCCCCACCGAGGGCTTCTCCGCTATCACGAGCGTCTTTGGCATGGCGCCCAGAGTAGCGGGCCATGCGCTCACCCGCCGATCGGCGTACGCGGATTGGTCCCCCAGAAGACCTGGGTGCCGAGCATGCCGATCATCGTGACGAGCACCAGGTTGAGCACCATCGACTTGGCGGTGGCCCTGCCGACGCCCACGGGTCCGCCCGAGGCGGTGTAGCCGTAATAGCAGGCCACGAGTACCACCGCTGTGGCCATCGACATGGCCTTGATCACGCTGTAGAGGTAGTCCAGGGGATTTTGGTATTGCCAGAAGACCAAGAGGTAACCGCCTGAGGTGACGGCTCCAACCTGCTTGACGACGGCGATGTAGGAGGCTAGGAACCCAATGCCGATGCCAGCTATATACATAAACGGCAGCACGAGCCACCCGGCGAAAAGGCGCGTGGCGCACAGGAACACCATCGAATCGACCCCCATCACTTCGAGCGCGTCGATCTCGTCGTTAATGCGCATCGCGCCCAGCTCGGCGACGATCCCGGTCCCGACCTTGGCCGCCATCATGTAGCCGAACGCGTAGGGGATCGCCTCGCGCAGATCGCACCAGGCGGCAAACGCACCGGCGATGCTCGGTGCCCCCTGGGCCTCGGCGAAGTAGGCGCCTTGGATCCCACACGGTCCAAGCCCGATGATGAACACCATGATCCAGAGCACGGCCGTCGAGGACACGATCAAGAGCCCCGCTTGGCGTATGGCCTCACCGAAGAAGCGCAGCACTCGCAAGCTCCACACGTCGCGGACGATGCGCCCCGTGAACTGGGCGATCTCGCCCGTGGAGGCCAGCCACTCGCGCGCGGTGGGGGTGGCTTCGCTCATCTGAGCGCCTCCCCACACACCCCGGCGCGTGTACCCCAAGGGAGGCGTGATCCCTCCCCATATCTCCCAACCCATGTTCCCCTAGGAGGACATGATCCCTTTACACACCATGCCCCCCAACCCATGCCCACCAATGGGGAGCACGGCCCCTGCTGGGTGTAGACAGGGCTCACCGGACCGTGATGATGTTGGGGTGGGTCGCCAGCAGCAGCTGTGTGAAGGCGTAGTTGAACGAGCCGAATGCGATGAACGAGGCCACGACCGCCTGATTCACCGCTCGTCCCACGCCCTCGGCCCCGCCGGACGCGGTCATGCCCTTGTAGCAGCAGATGATCGCGATGATCGCCCCGAACACCGCCGTCTTCAAGGTGGAGCCCCACAGGTCGGTGGTGGAGGTGTTGTTGAAGAACGTCGCCCAGAACGGTCCCAGGGGCTGCCCGTGGACGAGGGCGGCCAGGATGCCGCCGAACAGGCCAAACAAGATCGCGTAGATGTTGAACAGGCCCGTGACGAGCATCAGGGCGAGGAAGCGCGGCACGACCAGGTTCTTGACCGGGTCGACCCCCAGGACCTGGAGCGCGTCCAGCTCCTCGCGGATCTTGCGGGCGCCCAGGTCCGCGGTAATCGCGGTGCCGGCCGCTCCGGCGAGCATCGTGGCAGTTATGAGCGGACCGATTTCGCGCACGACGATGAGCACGAAGAAGCCGCCGAGGCGGTCGAGCGAGCCCAGCACGGTCAGGAAGTTCGCCGCCTGCAGACCCGGGGCGCCGTAGGAGATCGCGAACGTCGAGAGCAGGAGCGGCAGCCAGCAGACCCGCAGGGCGAACAGGAACTGCCAGACGAACTCGCCCCCATATGGATAAGGCGGCATCACCGCCGAGGAGACCGTCCGGCCGGCGAGGATCATCATGTCCCCGACTTCCTCGAGCATGTTCCTCGCCGGAAGCAACGCCCGGCTGAAGATCGCCCCGCGACCCAACTCACCCATAGAAGTAGTGTACTAGTTCACTAGCACTTTATGTTCCTGAGATGAGAAGGCACTAAAGTGGTGTCATGGCAAGAGGCGACCATCGCGAGGTAAGTCCGTCAGAGGCGCACTCGCAAGCTCCCCTCGGCACATCCGCCCAGATGGGGGTTGCCGAAGCGCAATTCGACCTAGGGGACCTCAAGATCGACCGTAACGGGGAGATCCCGATCGGAGTGCAGCTCGCTTGGGCCTTGCGGGCCAGAATCGGAGACAAACGACTCGCCCCCGGGCAACGCCTGCCGGGATTGCGCGAACTGGGCGAGATGCTCGGTATCAACGCGAACACCGCGCGCGCCGTGTATCAGCGCTTGGAGCAGGAGGGCCTGATCGACAGCCGCCAGGGCACGGGCACATTCGTGGCGCAGGTCACGCAGGAGCCTTCGGCCGTGGGTCAGATCGCCGCCGACGCCGCCCAGCAGGCGCGTCGCACGGGCGTGGACCCGCGCGAGGTCGCGGCCGCACTGTATGTGGCCACCGGGCCACCGGCTGACGCTACAGCCCTGGCCGCCGAGCGACGCAGGGAGCTGCGCGCGCAGATCGCCGCTTTGGAGCAGGCGCTTTCAGAGATGCAGGCACGCCATCCCGGCTTGATCCCTGCACCGTCCAAGCCGCTCAGGCACGCGGGGCCGCGCCTGCTCGGCGTGAAGGACCTCGAAGGAGTGCGCGGCGAGCTGGTGCGCCGGCTGGCGGAGGCTGAGCCGGCGGCGGAGGCCAGGGTAGGAGATGCGCGGGCCGCCTCGCGCGCGCGAGCGCGCGAGACAACTGCGCGAAGCGATACCCGAGCCGGCGAGTCCCCGCGCCCCCCAGACAGGCAAGGCAAGCCCGAGGGAGCCAAGAAAGCGACGCGGCCCCGCCCGAGGACGCGTCCCTCAACCGCCTGATCTCCGCTCCAACACGCCGAGATCCACCCGGGCGCGTCATATCGCTCTCAGGCCCACACGCAGCGACCTCCCCCGGGCACCGCCGCCGCCGCGACATCCCCGGCACCGCAACAACATCCCCCGGGCACAACCATCGCCGCGACATCCCCGGCACCGCAACGACATCCGCCGACACCGCCACCCGCCGCGAAAGGAGCCTATCCCGGCGAGCATTCTCCAGTCCCGACCATGCGCCCCGCGCGCGCGAGCACACCGACCACGGTGGCGTTGGCGACCCCGTAGCCGCCGCGAGGCCCTCCGCCGGTGGTGGAGGCGAACACCGTGGTGAGCACGCGTCCGTCGCGATCCACTAGTGGACCGCCCGAGTTGCCCGGCCGCACCAGGCCTCGCAAGGGTGTGAGTAGACGCGAGACAGGCCCGCGACCGTAGGCATCGTCGGTGACGATCCTCTGGGTCGCGCCGA
>DATMPT010000001.1:0-15105 GCA_035567355.1 Solirubrobacteraceae bacterium | reverse complement strand
CAGGCTGTTCCTCAAAGAGCTGTGGGAGCCTTTCGAGCAGGCCGGGCAGCCCGATGAGCGCTGGGAGGAGATGATCGAGGCGACCGATGCCCTGCGCCCGATCGCCTCCGAGGCGCTTCTGGCCATCTTCAAGCAGCGCATGACCACCCAGGTGGAGCGCGCCTTCGGCAAGGTGCTCGAGCAACAGACCAAGCGCTCGAGCTGAGGGCTTGCGCATCAAATGCGCGGCTCCTGTGTTTGCACTTGCGAAGCCAACCACACGGCCTTCGCAAACCAACTACGCAGTCATCGCAAGGGAGGCGACAATGCGTTCACGCATGCTCATTCCGGCCATCGCGGCCGCCGTATCGCTGTTCGCGCTCGCCCCAGCGAGTGCTTTGGCCCGCAAGCATCCCTCGCCGAACGGGCGCTGTGAGATCGGGCTCAACGCTCCTTCTCAGATCGCGGCCGGCGAAGAAGTACTTCTCTTCGGACGCCTCCATTGCCTCAATCCGGTCCGTGAGGCCCACCAAGAAGTCAGGCTCTTCCATCACGTCTGGGGTCTGCCCGGATTCACATATGTCCAGAGCGTCACCACCGACGCGGCCGGCTTCTACGCGCTCTCCCGCGCGGACGGCGTCATCGAAACGAACCGCGCTTGGTACGTGCGCGCCCAGGGCGCCCGCTCTGCCACCAAGCGCATTCGTGTCTCTGCACAAGTCACGCTCAGCGGACCCAGCGAAGGTCAGCTTTCGACAGGCTTTCCCAACCGCGTCACCTTTACGGGCACGGTCGCGCCGGCCGACATCGGCGCCCGCGTGATCTTGCAGCGTCAGAACTCGCTCACCGGCAACGACTGGCACCGCATCGACTCCGGCATCGTCGAGCCATCGGGCACCGCGGGCGTCTTCACGATCCTCCATACCTTCGTCGTCCCCGGCGACGCCAACATCAGGGTGCTCGTGCGCTCCCAAGGACGCAACGTCCCGAGCGAATCCAACGTCCTGGCCTACTCGATCTCCCAAGCCCAGAACCCTGCGCTCACGATTCAGTCCTCAGCCAACCCGATCGCCTTCGGGCAGGCCGTCACGATCGCTGGCAAGGTGACGGCGGGCGCAGAACAGCCGGTCACCCTGTTCGCGCGCACGGTCCGCCAGCACGGCTTTGCGCCTGTCGCCCAGATCACGACCAACGCGGCGGGCGAATACAGCTTCCCGGCGCAATCGCCGGTCAACTCCACCTTCTATCGGGTTCAAACGGCCGCCGGCGCCAGTTGCTGCCCGCCCGGCGCAGCTTGTCTGCGAAGCGCACCGATGTGTCCCCTCCTCGCGCCGCCATGCAATGTCGCGGCGTCGAGGCGGCCGCACCTCAAACACCCAGGTTGCAGATTCAACAGGGTCTCATCGGCGGTGCTCTACGAGGGTGTACGGGACGTGCTCACGGCGCAAGCCGCGCCCACCACGGTGCAAGCCGGCCAGATCGTCACGTTCTCCGGGACCGTATCGCCCGACCACACCGGACACGTCATCTACCTCGAACGCCAGAACGCCCAAGCGCCTGGATTCCATGTAATCCAGGTGTCCTTCATCGGGGCTGGCTCTGCCTATGCGATCCGCCACGTGTTCTACCAGGCCGCCACCAAGCTGGTGCGTGTCTATGTCCCCGGTGGGCCCGAGAACCAAGGGGCCGCGAGCGCCCCGTTCAGCATCCTCGTCACGCCGGCCCCCGCATCGACTTTGATGCCAGAAGCGCCGGGCAACACAACGCTTCCATCTGAAGGCCAGTCGTAGGGGGTGCGAAAGCCCGTGGCCGGCTCGGGTTGGAGTCGGCCACGTGGGTAGTGGGGAGCCGGGCCGGCCCGGGGACGTGGGTCGGCCCGGCTTGGGATGCCAGACCGGCTCGGCTTGGGATGTCGGTTCGGCTGGGCTTGGGGTGTCAGGCCGGCTCGGCTTGGGATGTCGGTTCGGCTCGGCTTGGGATGTCAGGTCGGGCTCGGCGTGGGAATCAGACCGGCTCGGCTCGAGATGTCGGGCCGGCCTCAGCGCTCGAGCGGGCCGGCGCGGTCCAAAGGTCTTACACCCCAGCGGCCAAGGCCAGTGTGCGATAGGCGGCGTTGCTCACTCATCTCCCGCTCGGCGCCCCGCTCGGCACGATCGAAGCCGGCGATTGGAGCATTGCAGCTGGGGCAGCAATCGCCTGCCGCCCACACGAGTAGGGCGTCGGTCCAATGACGGCACTTCGGGCAGCGCACACGCTGATGCATCAACGGCCAATCTTCATTGCGTTTTGGAGCATTCCCGAATGATCCCTACTCCAAACGGTCCACACCTCCGCAGAACGCCTCGCGTGGACGTGGCCGGCTACGGAGTTGCTAGGAGGTTTGCCTTGCGCGAGGCTCCCTCCGGCGCCGAAGGCGGTCGCGTGGTTGGGCCAGGCGGGCGGTGACGACCGGCCGCATTTGGCAACCTTCGGATGTCCCCGGATCTTGTCTTGCCCACATCTCTCGGCGAGGTCTCCACCCTTGCGTATCACCCCCTTCGGAGGATGTCGCCTGCTCGCTTGCCGTCTAGCTTGAGATAGAGCGCATCGCGCTTTCCCATTGCATATCGAAGGAGGCAACTAATGGACAGCGGCTACGACGCACCCTCGCCTTCAAGGAGCGCTTCCTCAGGCTCGCCAGACTTCTACGAAGGCGAAGGATGGGTCGCGTTTGCGGGCATCATGATCGCGATCGTCGGAGTCCTCAACTTCATCTACGGCATCGCGGCGATCTCAAACTCACACTTCTACGTTCGCGAAGCCACCTACATCGTCAGCGGGCTCAACACGTGGGGCTGGGTCCTGATGATCACCGGGATCATCCAGTTCTGCGCGGCGATCGCGATCTTCGGGCACGTCGAGTGGGGACGCTGGATCGGAATCCTCACCGCTTCGGTCAACGCGATCATCCAGTTGATCTTCATCCCGGCCTATCCATTCGGTTCGCTGGCCTTGTTTGCGCTCGACATCCTCATCATCTACGGCCTCGTCGCCTACGGCGGCCGTCAAAACCGGGTCGTGTGAGCTCCCCATCCTGTCGTGTGAAGCCCCATCCCAAGTCCGAGCAAAGACCTGTTGCCTCATCCATAGAGAGGAATCGCCATGGCCGTAACGCAAGACACACAACGCACGCTCGAGGGCATCTCGGCGGGTGAGCTCGACATGCTCGAGACAGCCGTCGGCTTGCGCGAGGTGGACTTGGCCGCAAGCGGCCTTGACGGGCGCACCTTCGCGCTCGTCAAGATCGCGGCGCTGGTAGCGCTCGATTCGCCGCCCGCCTCCTACGCCTGGCAGGTGCCCAATGCCTTGGCCGAAGGCGCCACGCCCGAGGACATAACGGGTGTTTTGCGCGCCGTAGCACCACAAGTCGGTGGACCGCGGGTGGTGGCAGCGGCTCCGGAGATCATGCTTGCGCTCGGGCTTGACTTGCCCGAAGCGGGCGCTTGAGGGGGTTCGCATGCCGATTCGACGCCGCCGACCGATCTTGCGCGCGGCCGCCGTGGGAGGCGGCGCCTACTACATGGGCAAGCGCCACGCCGAAGCTCAGGGCCCACCTCCGGCGGGTACACCCTACGAAGGAGCCGCGCCTCCCTCGGGCGCAGTGCCCCCCGCGCCACCCGCCGCGAGCGCCGGCGGCATGAGCGCCGAGGCGCTCCAGCGCCTGCAAGAGCTCGCCGGGCTGCACAAGCAAGGCGTTCTCACCGACGAGGAGTTTGCCGCCCAGAAGGCCCGCATCCTGGAGTCTTAGCGGGCCCACTCAGTGGTTATTACCGAGACCTAGTACGTACGATCGCGGATGCCCGGGCTCGATTGGAGCCCTAATTTTGTGCGATGTCGCTTGCGGTCAAGAGCGGCCGTCCGCTTTCCCGAGAGGGATTGGTTCAGCGACCCCGGCTGCTCGCCCGGCTCATCGATGCCCGCGAGCTCCCGCTTACCACGATCGTCGCGCCCGCCGGCTACGGTAAGACCAGCCTCTTGGCCGAGTGGGCCGCACAGGACTCACGAGCGAGTGTTTGGCTGGACTGCGAGGAGTGGCACTCCGATCCGATCGTGCTCGCTCGCGCCATCTCCGCCGCCTTCGCGGAGTTCGAGCTATTTGAGGACGACCCGCTCCTCCAAGCGCTCCTCAGCCCCGATCCAGACCTGCTCGGAAGCGTCTTGCCCGGGCTGGCCACATCCTTTGAACACCGCACCCCGCCTTTCGCCCTGATTGTCGATGACGCCCACCTGCTGACCGACCCCGGGGCTTTCTCGGTACTGGCTACGATCGCCCAGCACCTGCCATCCGGCTCACAGCTCCTCGTCGCTTCGCGCAAGCCTCTCGCTTTGCCGCTGGGCCGGCTGCGCGCGCACCGAGCCTTGCTCGAGCTTGGCGTGAAGGACCTGGCGATGAGTTGCCCGGAAGCCACCGGTCTACTGCGCGCCGCGGGCGTGCGCGTGGCGCCTGGCGTGGTCCAAGCGCTCGTCGAGCGCACCGAGGGCTGGCCCGCGGGCCTCTACCTGGCGGCGCTTTCTGCACACGATGAGCCTGACGTGGGGGAGGCATTCGCGCGCTTCACCGGCGATCACCACGTCGTCGCCGATTATTTGGGGGATGAGTTCCTGACCGGTCTCGACGACGAGCAGCTCGATTTCCTTGTGCTCAGCTCGGTCCTCGAGCAGCTCTCCGGACCCATCTGTGACGCCTTGCTTGACCGCGATGACTCCGTGCACATGCTCGACCGCCTCGCCCGCGACGGCTTTCCCTTGCATGCCTCTGGCAGTGGCTGCCGGGCCTATCGCCTACACCGCCTCTTGCGCGAGATGCTCTCAGGCGAGCTGCGTCATCGTCATCCCGGGCGCGAGGCCCGGCTGCATCTGCGCGCAAGCGCCTTTTATGCCGCCCAAGGCGACTTCGACCGCGCGATCTCCCACGCCGTGGCGGCCCCTGACGCTCAGAGCACCGGCGATCTCCTGTGGGGTCAGCTGCCCCGCTATGTAAGCGAAGGCCGTAATGAGCTCGTGCAAGCTTGGCTGGGGGGGTTTTCGGACAATGACCTCTCGAGCCATGCCTCGCTTGCCCTGACCGCCGCCTATAGCGCTTTGGCGCTCGGAGACCGGCGCCGAGCCGAGCACTTCGGCCTGATCGGAGCCGCGGCGCTCTCGCGCGAGACTTCGCCCCCGCAGGTCCCGTCCCTGCCCACGGGTGTGGCCTTGATAGAAGCGGTGGTCGGTCATCGTGGTGTCGCCCCCATGGGACGCCACGCGGCCCGTGCCTATGCGCTCGAGGAGGACGACAGTCCATGGCGCTCGATCTGTCTTCTATTCCAAGGCGTCGCCGACCATCTCACCGGTGACCGCGACCGGGCGCGTGAGCATCTCGAGCAGGGCGTCCATCGCAGTGCAGTCTCGGCTCCACACGTTGAGACCCTCTGCCTCTCTCAGCTGGCCATGATCACCGTCGAAGAAGGCGACTGGGACAGCGGTATCGACCTGATCGCCCGGGCCGTCCGTCAGGTCGAAAGGCACGGACTCTCCTCATACCCAACCGCGGCACTCACATTCGCGGTCTCCGCCGACGTGCGCTCTCACATCGGCCGCGTCGACGAGGGTAAGCGCGACGCCCGCCGCGCCGCCCACCTGCTTGCCCATATCAGCGACTTCATTCCCTGGTATGAGGCCGAGACCAGGATCATGCTGGCGCGCGCTGCCCTGCGTTTGGCTGACATCGCCGCGGCGCGAACCCTGCTGGCCGAGGCGTCCCAGCTCGCACGGCGGGTGCCCGACGCGGTCGTGTTCGGCGGCTGGCTGGACGACACTTGGGGCTTGATCGACTCGGCCTCTACAGCGGCCTTGGCCGGCCCCGCGGCGCTCACGATGGCCGAGCTACGGATCCTGCGCTTCCTGCCCACCCACCTGAGCTTCCGCGAGATCGGCCTCCGTTTGCACGTCTCCACCAATACCGTCAAGACCCAGGCCCACGCGGTCTATCGCAAGCTGGGTGTCTCCTCGCGCTCGGACGCCGTCGCCCGGGCGGCGGCGATCGGCTTGCTTGAAAGCTGAGACCCAGCGGGTCTCACGAGGAGGGTCTGAAGCCCAGCTCCGCCGACATCCGCTCGGCGCTGACCGTGACCAAAAGCACCAGTCGCTCCAGCGCTCGAGCGCGCCTGAACTGAGAGTTTGCCGCCGCGATGTCCACCGCGCCGATCACCTCCGTCGAGCGCGATCTGAGCGGGGCGGCCACGCACCGCTGGCCCTGGACGTGGACCTGGTCTGCCAGTGCCCATCCTTGCTCGCGGATGCGCGTCAGCTCCGCGATGAGCTCTTTGCGCTTGGCGATCGCCTCGCGCGAGCCCGGATCCCCGACGTCGATCGCGGCCAGCTGGTCTTGCTCGGAGAGGTGGGCCAGCATCATCCTGCCCATCGCCGTGTCAGCGGCCGCGAGGCGCGAACCACGCCCCAGCCGGGCCGTTACTTCGATCTGTCCCTGCACCGAGCTTCGAGCGCGATCCACGTACACGATGTCGGTCCCATCCAACAGCGCCACGCTGGTAGTGCACGCGCTGAGGTCACGCAGTTCCGCGAGGTGGCGATGGGAGAGCCTGCCCAACACCGTCGAGCCGACCGCCGAGCGGCCAGGGTCGCCCGCACGCATACCGAGTCGGTACTTGCGCATTGGGCCTTGCTCCAAGTAGTCGAGCGCCACCAGCGTCGAGGCATAGCGGTGGGTCGTGGGGCGACTCATCTCAAGCTCTTCGGCGATCTCGGCGATACCCAGCCAGGGGCGCTCGGGTGTGAACGTCCTGAGGATTGCCAGGCCGCGCTCGAGCGACTGCGAGTAGCGGCCCTCGTGAGATGTTGGGAGATGCAAGATGCCTCCGCGTATTGGGGACATGGTCGTCATCTTCTGGGCTGCCTTCCCTGCACCTCACGACATTCGATAGCCGCGGACCTGGCGACTGCGACAATGGTGCTCATAGGTGACGATCCGAGCTAGTCAGTGCTGAATTTTTCAGCTCTGAACCGCCGCCTGAGCGGCCTGGGGGAGAACTTCGGGGCCAATGGTCTCCCGCTCGACCAGCAACCCTTCGAGCATCTCGCGCACCCCTTGCAACCATTCGATGCGAGCGTGCCAAAACGCAAGCTCCGCGTCCCTCGAAATCACACGAACCATCCTGTCCCACTGCGACCCTTCGGCTCCATCGGCTTCAGAGGCGCGCTTCAGGTCCTGGACCCGGCCAAGGCAAACGAGCTCCTGGCCGTGGATCAGTTCGATCATGCGGGGCGCATCGCGCGGGCGGCACAGCGCAATCCGGAAGTGCAGGTCGTCGCGCAATGGTGGCTCGGCCGCGGTAGAGAGCAGCCAGTCCTCAAACGAGGCGACACCTAATGGAGTTGCCTCGTAGATCGCCCGTCGGCCCGGTATCCCACTGCGCAACGGGTTCCCGTTCTCATCCACCTTGCGCACCAAACCCTCAGTCTCGAGCTTCTCCAAGGCCCAATACGGATAGGAGTCCGCAAGATCGGCGAACCGCAGCTGCCGGCGCACCCCGGAGGCGATCCGGTAGGCATAGCTGGGCTGATCGATCACCAACCCCAAGACGGCATGCTTAGCGGACACCGCTCGGCGGCTCACCTTCTAACCAGTGGACTTCGTACAAGCAAGTGACAATAGTCGAGGGCGCTCTCTATCTGGGTCGCCGCGGGCGATTGCCGGGCTCTGGGTCTCGATCGATAGCGTCGGTGCGCCCGCGGCGATCAAGGGAGAGCCCTGCTTTACCAGACGGTTACAAGAGATGCGGGTTCTCCGCAGCTTTCTGAGGTTTCCAAACGTTCCTAAATAGTCGGAAACAAAAGACCCTTCGTCACGGATGAGCTCCAGCGGTGCTCCCCCTGAGCTACAGCCATACGCCGACGCTGGCCTTCATAGCCGTTCTCCTGGCCGGAGAGAGAGAGAGGCGAAACCGGAGAGGAAGCTGGAGACAGAAGCTGGAGACGAAGCTGGAGAGGGAAGCCGGAGACGAAGCTGAAGCTGGAGACGAAGCTGGAGACGAAGCCGGAGACGAAGCTGGAGACGAAGCCGGAGACGGGATTCGAACCCGTGACCCCCTGTTTACAAGACAGGTGCTCTGGCCAGCTGAGCTACTCCGGCGGGACCTGTCGAGGGTAGCGGTCTGGCCCCTGTAACGCCGCCTGCACACGCGGGTATCCCAGTGTATGGCGGCCCTGAACGCATTGCGCGAGCGCACCCTCACCCGCGGTGTCAACCCCGTGGTCTACAGGCTTGTGCGGGTCATCCTGCTGCCTTTCTTCCTGCTCTACTTCCGCCTCGATCGCATCGGTCGCGAGCACGTACCGGATGAGGGGCCTGTCTTGCTTGCCGCCAACCACCGTAGCTTCCTCGACCCATTCGTTATCGGCGCGCTAACGCGCCGGCCCGTCTACTACATGGCCAAGCGCGAGCTGTTCGAGCGGCCATGGCAGGCATGGATCCTTGGGAGTCTCGGCGCCTTCCCAGTCGATCGGGGCAGCGGGGATGAGCACGCCATGTCCACCGCCCGCGCCATCCTCGAGCGGGGCGATTGCGTAGTGATCTTCCCCGAGGGCACGCGCGTGCGGCCAGGGCCACTCGGTCGTCCGCATCGTGGCATCGGGCGACTGGCCCTGCAAACGGGAGCGCGCGTCGTGCCGGTGGCAGTCATCGGCACCGAGGACGTCCGCCGCGGCTGGCGCATTCGCCCGCGCCGGGTCGTCCTGCGCTGCGGCCGCCCCCTCCGGTTTCCACAGGCCGAGCGCCCCTCGCCCGCGATTGCGCTCGGGGTCGCCGAGCGGATCTGGGCGTGTATCGGCCTGCAGTGGGAATGGCTCGGAGGCGCCGGTCCCGTTTCCGCGTCTGAGCTCAAATCCCGCGGTATCGGCCAATCGGTCGCCGAGCGGCCCGGCGACGCCGGAGAGCTTCGCGACGCCGGCCAAGCCCAGCGCACTCGCCGGGACGACAAGCGTCACGCACGGGCCGCCTGAGGGCTCGAGCCGGAGCTGTGGAGGTAGGGTGCGATGAGTGGCTCAACAATCGCCGAAGTCCAAGGTGCAGCTGGACGCCGAGTTTTCCGAGCTGTACCGGACTCACCTGCGAGACGTCTACAGCTATGCCTACTACCGGGTCGGCAACCATCACGACGCGGAGGACCTCACGGAGCAGACCTTCCTACAGGCATACCGCCACTTCGAGCGCGCCCAGCGCGAGTCTCACGGCCGGCCCTTGCGCCCATGGTTGATTCGTATAGCCCACAACCTCGCTGCGAACCTCTATCGCGATCGCTCGCGTCGCCCCGCCTCCCCGCTCGAGGACACCTCCGAGCCGGCCGCCTCACACACAACCGAGGAGCTTGCCGAGGGTCGCGAAGAGCTCTCCCGGGTGCTCGATGGAGTGCAGCGCCTGCCCGACGATCGACGCGAGGCCTTGATCATGCGTTTCGCCCTAGGCATGGGCAACCGCGAGATCGCGCGTGCCATGGGTCGTACCGATGGAGCTACCAAGGTTCTAATTCACCGCGCCATCAAGCAGCTCGAGGAGATGGTCGCGGTGGTGGATGGGGCAGCCAATGCTGGGACCACAGATGAGTGAGACCATGAACTTCGAGGGCTTGCTCCACGAGGCATTGTCTCCGATCGAGCCGCCCGAGGATTTGGGTCGGCGCTTGGAGAGTGCGCTCACGAGCATCACCGAGAGCGCCGTCGAGGAGCTCGAGGCGTGGGAGCTCTCCGCGATGCGCGACCCACGCAACTGGGTCCGTCCCGCAACCGCCGTCGTCGTCGGAGGCAGCGCCGGCGTCGCGCTTGTCTTGATACGGGCGCGTCATCGGCCACGCCCGTCCTCAAACGCCCTGCGGGGCGCGAGGCAGGCCGCGGAGCGAGCGATAGGCGATCTCGGCGAGCACACGCGGCGCTTGCTCGGCGACCGCTGAGCCTTCCCAGAGCTCCCCCCTCATCCGGCCGCTCGTGGTGTGTCGTTTATCGCTGTGAGCGGCCTCCTCGTGCAATTTGTGCTTGCAATTTCGTGACCTACGCTTCACAGTGTCTTGAGTCGGAACGATTCAGACTGTCAGGCATATGGAACATTTTGACGACAATAGGCTCATCGACGCCGCGCGTATCCCAGTGCCTCTACCCGCGGCTAACTTGGCCCCGGAGCTGACAGCAGCCAGTTCTCATGCATCGCCCATGACTATCTCGAGCAGAGTCCCCGACGAGGCCCTCATGGCCCTTGTCGCCGCAGGTCATCCGCACGCATTCGCGCTCCTCTATCGCCGTCATGTTCGTGCGGCCCTGGCGCTCGCCACGCAGATGTGCCCACGGTGGGCGATCGCCGAAGAGGTCGTTCAGGAGGCATTTCTCTCGGTTTGGCGCTCTCGCCGGCGCTTCAATCCAAGCCGGGGCAGCTTCAAAGGATGGCTGCTTGGGATCGTCCGCAACCGCGCCATCGACGTCTTGCGCCAGAGTGTCGCTCACGAGCTTGCAGACGCCGGCGATCCTCCAGCCGAGGACATGCTGCAAGCGCGCGAGCTCACAGACGGCGAGGCCGGCCGCCGTGAGCGGACCCGCGAGCTGCTCAGCGCGATAGACGGACTTCCGGCCGAGCAGAGCCGTGTGATCGCACTCGCCTACTATGGCGGTTACACCCACGTCGAGATCGCGACCATGCTCGACACGCCGATCGGCACCGTCAAGGGCAGGATGCGCCTCGGTTTGCGCAAGATGGCCGGCAGGGTTCCTGCCTCGATCTGAACGACGCCCTACGCACGCTCCCGCCGCTGCTAGCGTCTGCGCCGCTCATGGCCACGTGCTACCGCCACCCCTCGCGCGAGACGGGCGTTTCCTGCTCCTCCTGCGGGCGTCCCATTTGCCCAGACTGCATGACTCCGACCGCCGTGGGTATGCGCTGTCCGGAGTGCGCCAAACAGGGGACCAAGGTGATGACGATGCGCAACATGACAAGTCGCCCGCGCGTCACGTTCGCGCTCATCGCAATCAATCTCGTCGCGTTCCTGGCTGAGCAGGGCCAGCTCACCCTTACCGGCTCCACCGTACATGGCCCCGTCTTTGAAAAAGGCGTCCTCTACCGCTTTGGCGTTGGCGTGGAACATGAATATTGGCGTCTTCTCACCGGTGGCTTCCTGCACGAGAACGTGCTCCATATCGGCTTCAACATGTACCTGCTCTACCTGCTCGGCATGATGCTCGAGCCGGCGCTCGGGTCGGCGAAGTTCGCGGCCATCTACTTCACCTCGCTGCTCGCGGGATCCTTCGGCGCGCTGTTCGCCACCGCCGCGCCCACCCTCGGCGCCTCGGGCGCCATCTTTGGGCTCATGGGCGCCGCGGCCGTCGAGTTGAGATCCCGTCGTATGAGCGTCATGGAGTCGGGCATCGGCGGGCTCATCGCCATCAACCTGATACTCAGCTTTGCGATACCGGGGATCTCAGTCGGGGCTCACATCGGTGGCTTGATCGGAGGCACGCTCGCCGGCCTGGCGATCAGAACGGCCGATGACCGCCACCGCTCTTGGCTGGGCCTGGCGGCGTGCGCGGCCCTTTCGGCCGCCTCGGTAGTTGGCGCCATCGCCGTGGCCGGCTCCACGGCGACGGGAATCGCCTGATTCCATGCGTGGCTTCCGTCCACGCGTGGGTATCCTCGATGGTATGTCACTCCTCTCCGACTCAGAGATCGAGACCAGGCTGAGCGCCAGCGATTGGCGTCGCCAAGGTCAAGCGATCGTGCGCGAGTGGAAGCTCGAGGACTTCGGTCAAGCGATCGCCTTCGTCAACCGCGTCGCCGACGCCGCCGAGGCGGCCGATCACCATCCCGATATTCTCGTGCACGGCTGGAACAAGGTTCGCTTGGAGCTCTCCACGCATTCCCAAGGCGGCCTCACCCAGGCCGACTTCGACATGGCGGCTCGCATCGGCGAGCTTGCCTGAATCCCGACCAGCCCTCCTGCTACGGTTGTGCGGTCGGCCACAGATGAAAGAAGACGACCAACCTCCCCGAAGTAGTTTGGCCCCGACCGGCACTCCGCCGACCGGCATGGGCCGTTTTCACCGCAAGCTTCGTCATTTGACGCGGCAGTCGCCCGTCCGCGGACGTGTTCCCGCGTGAATGGGCTGAAGCTCATCCTCGCGGTCGTCTTGGTCGCGATCAACGCGTTCTTCGTCGCCGCCGAGTACGCCCTGGTGCGCTCCAGGCGCGCCCGCTTGGAGGTAATGCGCGAAGAAGGCTCACGCGGCGCCGCGCTCGCCCTCCACCAGCTGGACCGCATCAACGAATACATCTCCGCGGTCCAGATCGGCGTGACCATGACTTCGATCGCGATCGGCGCGCTGGCCGAGCCCGCCCTGTCATCCATCTTGAGGGGTGCTTTGGGCAGTACCCTCAGCCACGACGCCGCGATCGCCATCTCGGTGGTGGTGGCCTTCCTCTTGATCGCGGCCACCCAGCTGATCGCCGGAGAGATGGTGCCCAAGCTGTATGCGATCGACCGCTCAGAGTCGATTGCGCGGCGCATCGCCAGGCCACTGCAAGCGTTCAGCGTCCTGTTTCGTCCCGTCATCATCGGACTCACGGCCGTGTCCGGCCGCGTTTTGCGCCTGCTGGGCGTAGAGATGAGCGGCGAGCGCGAAGGCGGATCCCCCGATGAGCTCAAGCGCTTGATCGCCGAGTCCTACGCGGGTGGCCATCTCGACCCGGGCGAGGCCGGCATGCTGACCGGCGTGTTTCACCTGCACGAGCAGGAGGCCCGTCAGGTGATGACTCCGATCCCGGCCGTCGTCACCGTCGATGTCTCCCAAGATGTCCACACCGCGCTCGAGCTGTGCATCTCGAGTGGCCACACCAGGCTCGTGGTGATCGAGGGTGAGGACCGTGACCGTGTGCGTGGCCTTGTCCATGCCTCCTCGCTGGCTCGGCGGCTCATGCACGATGGCCCGCACGCGGCGATCGAGCCGACCATGCACGACGCGCCGATCGTTCCCGAGACCAAGCCCTTGGACGACCTTCTAGCCGACCTCCAACGCCGGCGCACTTCGATGGCGGTCGTTGTCGACGAGTATGGGCGCGTCGTGGGCATCGTCACGATTGAGGACATCATCGAGGAGGTCGTGGGGGAGATCGCCGACGAGACCGACCCCGCCGCCGGCGAGGTGCGAAGGCTTGCCGACGGTGACCTGTTTGTGCGCGGTCACGTCTCGATCGCCGACCTGCTCGACTACGGAGTCGACCTACCGATCGACAGCGATGCCTACAACTCGGTCGGGGGCTTCGTGTTCGCCGAGCTCGGCCGCTTGCCCCGCAGGGGCGACACGATTAGCTCGGGGGACTTCTCGATCAGGGTGGAGTCGGTTCATCACAACCGCGTCGAGGCTGTGCGCATCCGCCATCGCCGACCGGTCCGCGTGCGCGAGGAGGAGCCTCACGAGGCGCCGCCGGCCCCGGGGTAGTCTCACCTCCAAAGACACGTCCGGCCCGCTGGGGGGCGGGCCGGAGCGTGTGCACTGGGAGGAGGCGGGTGTGCGTTGCGACTAGGTCGCTCTCCAAGTATCTCCAGCTTGATGAAGCAAACCTAAAAGCCGGCAAGCCTAAACGAAGTCTCACCGGTGCGCCACCGGGGCCGAAGGACGGCCATCCGGGTTCGGAGGCCGGTTCTGGCTCAATAGCTGAGGAACCCCTGCTTGGTCTTGCGTCCGAGCGCACCTTCGGAGATCAGCTCATCGACACGCGGCGGGATTGCCTGCCCGATCGTCTCGCCGATGGCCTTGGACACGTCCAGGCCCACAAGGTCGAGCAAGGCAAGCGGGCCCATCGGGTGTCCCGCGCCAAGCTTCATGCAGGTATCGATGTCCGTCGCGTCCATCCCAGTCTCTTCGAGCAGGCTTACCGCGTTGAACAAGTAGGGGAACAACAACCGGTTGACCACGAACCCCGGTACATCGGGCACCTCGACCGCTGTCTTCTCGAACGCCTCGCACAAGGCGAGCGCGCGCGTGCGGGTCTCCTCGGAGGCCGCCTGTGGGAAGACGAGCTCGACGAGCTTCATCTTCGTGACCGGGTTGAACACGTGCAAGCCGAGAAACCGCTCTGGGCGCCCCGAGCCCTCTGCAAGCCGCTCGACCGATAGCGACGAGGTGGTCGACGCGAGGATCGCCTGTGCGTCGAGGATTTTGTCTAGCTCCGCCAGCAGTCCGGCCTTCACGTCGTGGTCCTCGACCACCGCCTCCACGGCGAACGACACGTGCGCGAGCGCCTGCGGGTCGGTCACGACCTGGATGTGCCCGGGGTCGATCTCCGCGTCGAGGCGGCTCAGCGTCTTTTCGACGGTGGCCCGTGCGCGGTCGGCGGAGGTCTGCGAGCGTGCGAGCAGAAGTACCGCATCCTGCCCACCCCCGTGGTGGGCGGCGGTGGCGGCCAGGCCGCAGGCGATCGTTCCGCTGCCGATTATTCCAATGCGTTCGTTCAAGATTTTCCTCGCTTATGTGGCGATCTGTCGTCGTTTGGTTGACTGACCAGTCAATCTATGGTCGCTGAGCGGTACAGTAAAGGGAGCGGGCGACCCGCGCGTTCTGAGATCGCGACCCGGTTGGCTCGTGCGCACACCATGCCAGGCTTGACGTCCCGGCACCCTGCAACAGACGAGCAAAAGGACTTCCATCATGAGGCAAGCAGACGGCCGCGAGGTCGTGATCGTCGAGGCGGTTCGTACGCCGATCGGCCGCGGACACCTGGAGAAGGGCTACTACAAGGACACCCATCCCAACACCTTGCTTGCCAAGGTCTACACCGAGGTGATCGATCGCGCCGGCATCGAGCCGGCCGTGGTCGAGGATGTCGTCGCGGGCTGCGTGCAGCAGTTCGGCGAGCAGGGCTTCAACATCGCCCGCAACGCCTGGCTGCAGGCGGGCCTGCCGATCGAGACCCCCGGCACCACCGTTGACAGGCAGTGCGGCTCCGCCCAGCAGGCCGTCAACTTCTCCGCGGCGCTGATCGCCGCGGGTGTGCACGACACGATGATAGGCGGCGGCGTGGAGCATATGGGCCACTTGCCGTTCGCGGCTGGCATG